>NZ_JQLQ01000002.1:2362500-2617500 GCF_000744285.1 Carnobacterium pleistocenium FTR1
AATCGTAGTAACGTGGCCATCGTCACCTACATGTTGTGCCATTAAACTTGAAGAAAATCCAATAGCTGCTCCAATTTCCAAAATTTGCTTTGGTTTTATTTGGCCTAATAGCAGATTTATAAATACGACTGTTTCATGAGGTATTATCGGAACACCCTCTTTGTTTGCTTGACGTTCGATTTCTCCAAGTCTTCCTTCAAGTGGTTTTTGCGCATGTCGAAGAAATTCTACTACTTCCTTATCTACAACTGGTCGATACATCATTTCATTTCTCATTACATATTCCTCACTTTTCTATTCATTTATTTTTAATTAGTAACCGGATTCTTTTTTCATTATAAAATGCTAAATCCTTTCAAACAAGCTAAACTTGCCGTTGTCTACCTAATTGTATACCCTTTAGAACTTTTTCATTCGTTTTCAAAAGCATTGGATACCTTAACTACTATGTGTTATTATCAAATTAAACAAATTAATCCTTAAAGGAGGATACATCTATGCTTATAAAATCACTTTGTATTCCTAAGAATAAACTAACTACAGTAAGCGAAACCGTGACACTTGAAGAGGCTATTCATATTCTTGAAGAGTCTGGATTCCGCTGTGTACCTATCTTAGATGAATCTGGAACAATATTTAGAGGAAATATTTATAAAATGCACATTTATCGTCACAAAGCTAATGGTGGAGATATGAATTTGCCGGTAACTCATTTATTAAAAAATGCCACAAAATTTATTTCTATAAATGCCTCATTTTTCAAAGTCTTTTTCTCAATTAAAGAATTGCCTTATATCTCTGTATTAGATGATGATAACCGTTTCTACGGAATTTTAACTCACAGTTCATTGCTTAACATGCTACAACAATCTTGGAACGTTAATACTGGGAGCTATGTATTAACCATTGCTTCTACTGGCCACAAAGGCGATTTAGCAAATATGGCAAAAATCATTAGCCGTTTTTGTTCTATCTCAAGTTGTATTACATTAGACGTTGAACATGATGACTTAGTTCGTCGCACAATGATCACTTTAGAATCCGGCGTTACAAAAGATGTCGTTAAGCAATTAACCAGCTCTTTAAGTAAAAAAGGGTTTCGTGTCGTTGAAGTAGAAGATTTGAAAAATGCTGTTTAATCTATATTTTTCTAATAAAAAAAGCTGAATGCTAGCGCATTTAGCTTTTTTTATTTTATGCTTCAATTCGCTTATTAAAATTAATTTTTTTATCAAGATAGATCATAATTGGCATACCAATACCCATTACAACAAATTCTCCGATTGCCACAGTAAAATAACTAAACCAGAATGGCAATTCTAAAGCTAAGTATAATTCCCACGCAATCAAAGCTGAGCCAAGAGTGAAAACAATCGTGTTGACACTCATTTTTGCCCAAACATTCGTTATCTTCCTAGTTATACCACTCATTATAAGCAATGATAACAATGAATGCGCAACTCCAAATACAATATCATAAGCAACCATAGTTGAAAAGAAAAGATTTGAAATAAACACTCCACCAACAATCCCAAAAATGTAATTTTTATTAAATACAGCTAAATGATTCAGCATTTCAGCTACTCGAAATTGAATTGCTCCAAAAGATATAACACTAAGTAGCGCAGTAATTACAACGTACAATGCTGCGACTACAGCATTTGTTACTAAATTTTTAGTTTTCATTTTGTTCCTCCTAGTTTTTTTCCGTGGGATGGTCAACGAACCACGTTTTAATAACTTTTACAGCATATCATCTAATCTTTATTTATTCATTTTTATTTAAATATGTTTTTTCAAAACAAAAAAAGCATCCGTTCATTTACGAATGCTAAAAGTTAGTTGCATTCTTGCTATACCTGTCTTGATAATCCAACACTTATCTCAAGTGCATCGTCTATTTTTTTCATCATTTTAAAGTCTAATTGAGTTACTTTTTCATGTAATCGTTGTTTGTCAATTGTTCTTATTTGTTCTAATAAAACAACAGAATTTTTTTCGAGATTGTACTCTTCTGCTGATATTTCAACATGGGTAGGCATCTTTGCCTTTTGGATTTTAGCTGTAATAGCTGCAATAATAACGGTTGGACTATAATGATTACCGACGTTATTTTGAATAATCAAAACTGGTCGCATCCCACCTTGTTCCGAACCTACAACTGGCGATAAATCAGCGTAATAAATCTCTCCCCGTCTTACCATAGGTATTTTCCTCCTTACAACACCCGGTTAGAATTGGGCACCGACCTCTTTTTCACAAACTTCAAATTCATTACAAATATCAAGATTGATACGAGACATCTCCGCATATCCTTTACGCATGGTATCATAGATTATTAAATTTTCATCTAAAAAATAATTCATAACCGAATTAACAAATTCATTTTCATCAATATCTGCAATGGCACAATATTCTTTAACTTCTTTGTAAACTGCTGGTGCTAAATTAACTTTCATTATGTTATCATTTTCACCCATTACCCCATACCTCCTAAAAGATTACCTTTTTATACCCCATAAAAAGGATTCACTTCAAGTTCATGGTACCATGAAATGACGAACATTGAAACTGTAGATAGCATAAAGAATTAAGTTTCACCTTACAGACAAATTTAATTTACTTCTAAGTATATTAAAGTATTGACTAATTTATTTCGCTATTATTAAACAGGGTTACCAAAATTAATCTTTCGACTTAATACTCTAAAATAATTATATGTACAGTTTTATTTCTATTAGCTAATTAAAAGCTATCCTATTTTTCCAATATTACTTGTGCTGCCACAATTGAATCTGTATGGGTAATAGAAAGAAATACATTTCCTTGAAAAGGACATCTTGTAATTACTGGTTTTCCATAACTATCCGGTATAACTTCAATATCTTGAAAGCCTAACTTTCCAATTCCTGTTCCCATCGCTTTTGAAAAAGCTTCTTTTGCTGCGTATCTTCCTGCTAAGAACTCTATTTGTCGGTTGCCTTTTAACCCAGAAAAAATTTTTATTTCTGCTGGAGTAAGTACTCGTCTAGAGAAAGTTTCTCGCTTTAAATAAGCTTCTTTTATACGAGAAATTTCTGCTATATCTAACCCGATACCCACAATCACTTTAAGCACCCCCACATATCCATTTCGACTCTTTTTATTCATTTAAATAATATTTAATACTATTAGATTTATTTTATCAAATAATACTTCTAATGTCACTTATAATAAAGGAATAAAACCCACTTTTAACGGTTTATTTTCATATATTTACAAATTAACCAAGAAAAGTAACTCCACTCTTCTATTTCTATCTAAAAACGATTTATATTTTTTAGTGTTGATAACAAATGAACAAAGTTACTCACTTAAAATTTTTAGTGGAATAGACTTGATTATATATTTAAAGGAAGAATTATAGAAATTAATGACAAGATGTTTCTTGTTTGTAAGCTATTAAATTTATAATAAATGTGATCTACAGGCTTGCAAAAGATTTTTTAGCTTCACAAGCAAAACGTTTAGTTCAAAAAAATGTATTTAAAGAATTCACGCAATTTGAGGTATAGTCCAAAAAAAGACTAAAACAAATAAAAAAAGACTGAGATATACATCTCAGCCTTTTCTATAATTATTTTAGTCTTTATCACGAATAGTAAATTTACGTTCTCCGCCAGCTTTACGACGATTATCAGTAGATTTACTATGACTATCTTTACGACGACTGTCACTTCCGCTACGTTTTGAATCTTTATTCCATTTTCCACTTGCGCTTCCAGTTGTGCTTCCGCTTGCGCCACCACGACGTTCAGCTGGTTTTCCACTACGGCTATTTCCGCCACGGTATCCACCTTTACTGCTACTTCCACCACGGTTGCTTCCGCCACCGCCATGACTTCCGCCTTTACGACCTGGTAATGGACGTTCTGGTGTAATTTTAACTGGAACTTCATCAGCATCTTTTGTTACATTCTTCAAGAATGCAGCAGCAAGATCTTCAGCTGTATAAGTTTCTAGTAATTGTGCTGCAGCTTTTTCGTAACGGTCCAAACCATTAGCGTCAACAATTGAACTTACTTCATCGATTGATGCTTTAATTTGACCTTCAAAAGCTTCTGCATTTGTTGGTGGACGTAATGGTGTTATTGTTTTTTTAGTTAAATCTTCAATAACACGTAAATATCCCATTTCATTAGGTGTAATGAAAGTTACAGAAACACCCTCTTTTCCTGCACGACCAGTACGTCCAATACGGTGGACATAACTTTCTGGATCTTGAGGAATATCATAGTTGTACACGTGTGTAACTCCGGAAATATCTAATCCACGAGCGGCTACATCGGTTGCAACTAAAATATCTAGTTTACCTGTTTTAAATGATTTCAGTACGCTCATACGTTTTTGTTGAGAAAGATCGCCATGGATTCCTTCTGCACGGTACCCACGAGCTTCTAAACCACGAGCTAATTCGTCTACACGACGTTTTGTACGACCAAAGATAATTGTTAATTCTGGCGTTTGAACATCAAATAAACGAGTCATAATATCGAATTTTTCGAAGTCTTTACAACGTACGAAGAATTGTTCAATTAAACTATCAGATAATGTTGTTGCTTTGATCTGAACATGTTCAGGATTATTCATGAAACGTACCCCGATGCGTTTGATAGCAGGTGGCATTGTTGCAGAGAATAATAGTGTTTGACGTTCAGCTGGAACTTCATGGATGATTGTTTCGATATCATCAATGAATCCCATGTTTAACATTTCATCTGATTCATCTAATACTAATGTTTCAACATGTCCTAATTTCAATGTTTTACGTTTGATATGGTCTAATAAACGACCTGGTGTTCCAACAACAATATGTGGAGCATCTTTTAATGCACGAATTTGGCGGCTGATATCAGCTCCACCGTATACTACTTGAACACGCACTTTTTTGTCGCGGCTCAAACGGAATAATTCTTCTTGTGTTTGGATAGCTAATTCACGAGTTGGTGCAATAACTAATCCTTGTACGTTGCGATTGTTTACGTCAATTTTTTGTAACATTGGTAACCCAAATGCAGCAGTTTTACCTGTTCCTGTTTGTGCTTGACCAATAACGTCTTTTCCATCAAGTGCTAGTGGAATCGTTTGTGCTTGGATTGGTGTTGCTTCCTCAAATCCTAAACGTTCTACTGATTTTAATAATTCAGGTGCTAATCCTAATTCTGAAAATTTCAATATATTTCCTCCCAATTTTAAAACCTTAAGAGAGATTTTTGCGAAATACAGGCACCTTCATTAGTTAATCAATGCACCTGTTGCTGTAACTCCATATAAAAACTCGATGTCCGTTCGGTTGAATGTACACCAAGTTTTTCATTTCATATAAAAAACTTGAAATATTTTCAAGTTTATCTGCTTATCTAGTTTCACAAAACCCTCGATGGTCTCATTTTTTATTAAAGATTATTCTTCAATCTATACTATTCTATCATGTATATTTTTTTTATTCAATCGATTTGATCTTTTGTTTGGTATGAACACGTTTCCTTTTTTGTTTTTTTTTCTAATCTGTGAATTCACCTATTCTAGTTTGCATTTTCATCGCTTATTGCTCATCTTAATGACAGAATTTTTTATAAAAAAAACTAAAAGCCGTGTTTTCACACGATACTTTTAGTTTTTAACTTGATTTAATTTTTATCTATTACCTAAAAGGTTAGTTTAATCTCTTCCGCCACCAAAGATACGTAGTAAACCGATAAAAATGTTGATAAAGTCTAGATACAAACTTAATGCTCCACTAATAGCCAGCGCACCTAAATTTTGTTCTCCAGAATACTGCGTATAAAGTCTTTTTAATTTTTGAGTATCGTAAGCTGTAAAGCCGATAAAAATAATAACAGTAATGAACGATAACACCATATCCGCCGGTCCACTTTGTAGGAAGATGCCATTTACTAGCATGGCGATAATCAACCCAATCAGCGCTCCTCTTAATTGTCCACCTAAAGAACTCAAATCTTTTTTAGTTGTAAAGCCCACTAAACTCATACCTGCAAATGAAGCTGCTGTGGAAATAAACGCTGCTCCAATACTTCCTAAATCATATAGCAAGAAAATAGACGATAACGTGATTCCATTGATAACTGCAAAAGCAATAAATCCGATAATTGACGCACTCGCTGATCTTAATTTAGCACCATTCGAAGCTAATTTCATAACTAAGGCTATTTCAGCAATAAAAAAAGCTATCATCCCGAATCGCGTACCGAAAACTAAGTTTAAAATAAACGGACTTTGAGATGCATAGAACGCTGTTATACCCGTTATAGATAAGCCTAATGCCATATAAATATAAATTGAAGCAAAAAATTTAGATAAACTAGTTGTATTTTCTACTTGATTGGAAACTTCTCTTCTAAATGTACTCACACTAATCGATCCTCCCAATTCTTTTTCTAGTAATAGTATAACAAATTTTCCCTATTTATTACTCAGTCTTTAGACATATTTTTTATATTATATTTGAATTGCCCTCACAACGGAAAGCAAATCTGTTCCTAAACTTGATTTCACTAAAACATAATCTCCTGGTTCAATTTGTTTTTTGACAAATTGAATCAACGGTTCCTTATCACCAACAAAGTAAAATAGGTTATTTTCGTCGAACGTTTCCTTTAAGGCTTCATAAAGTACGTTCATTTTCTCACCATAGAGAATAACTTTTTCGATTTGAGTAGGATTTAGAGAATCTTTAATACTTAAATGCAATTCTGAAGTCTGATTCCCTAATTCTAGCATATCACCTAAAATAGCCATTTTCTTACCCTTATTTTTAAATGTACTAAAATTATCTAACACAGCTTTCATAGCAGTAGGATTCGCATTATAAGCATCATTTAAAATACTGCTATTATTTAATCCGTTTAACCATTCTGTTCTATTTTTAGTTAGCTGAAATTTCGCAAGTTCGGGGGCCGACTTTTCAATCGGTACACCTAGAACCATACCTGCCATCAATGCAGCTAAGGCATTATTCACGTTATATTTTCCTAGAACAGGCAAATTTATCGTCAAATCCGGATTTTTATTGGTTGTAAAACTAGTTTGATTCATTTGAGCATCTATCGCTAGTGGATACAAATCATTTTTAGAAGAGGACCCAAATGTTTTTAATTGTTTATTTACTAATCCTGCCACTCTTTCCTGTAACAACGGTTCCTCACCTGGATAGATCAATACTCCATTATCTTTTAAGCCTGAACAAATTTCCATTTTTGCATCTGCAATCCCAGCTCTCGAACCAAAAAATTCAATATGAGATTCACCAATCATGGTTATAATGGCTACATCTGGTTTAGCTAGCTCTGATAGAGTCTTGATTTCTCCAGCACGACTCATGCCCATTTCTAAAATAACGACTTCAGTATCTATAGGCATTTCAAGAATTGTTATTGGAAGGCCGATATGGTTATTAAAGTTTCCTTGTGTTTTATGCACTCGGTACTTACTGGATAACACCGCATCTGTCATATCTTTTGTAGTTGTTTTTCCATTACTTCCCGTGATTCCGACAACTTTTGGATCAACTTTGGCTAAATAGAACTTAGCCAAATCTTGTAAAGCTTTTAGCGTATCTTTTACTTGAATAACAGGAAAATCATTCTCCACTTCGAGTGGAAGTTCTTTCAATGATTTATTCCATAAAGAAGCTCCTGCGCCATTCTCAATAGCTTTTAAAATAAAATTGTGGCCATCGTTATTTCCAATTAGTGGTACAAATAATGAGGCTTTCACTAATTTACGTGTATCAAAATCAACTGAAATTATTTCTTTGTCGGACCATTTATTCGTATCATTTAATGCTCCAACTGCTGTTGCAATTTCTTTTACTGTTAAAGAAATCATACTTACACTCCTTTTAAATTTAATGAATTGCCAAAAAAATAACGCCTCTTGAACGAAACAGAGACTGGGAAACTTATCCCAGTCTCTGTTTCTAGCAATAAGCTTTATTGCTCATAATTTTTATTTTGAAAAGACAGTCTTTCTTGATGTTTTCTTAGTGCCAGTTGAATCAACTCTTCAACTAAATCACCGTAATTTAATCCCGTATTTTTCCATAGTGTAGGATACATACTAAATTGTGTGAAACCTGGCATAGTGTTTATTTCATTAACAAATATTTCATTATTACTTGTTAGAAAGAAATCACACCGACTCAACCCACTTCCATCAAGAGCTTGAAAAGCACGTACTGCAAATTCGCGCAGCCGAGCACTAACATCCTCAGAAATTAATGCGGGTATTTGTAACACCACATCATTCTTGAGATATTTTGATTCATAATCATAAAAATCAACACTTTTCACTAATTCTCCGGGTACTGAGATATGAATATCATCATTTCCTAAAATAGCTACTTCAATTTCTCTAGCTTCAATCCCTTGCTCAACAACCACTCGTCGGTCATACTGAAAAGCTAACTCAATGGCTTCAATCAATTCATCTCGATTTTCAGCTTTGCTAATTCCAACACTTGATCCTAAATTTGCCGGTTTTACATACATAGGATAAAGTAATGTACCTTCACATTGCTTGAAAATAGTTTCTTTAGTATTGATCCACTCAACTTTTCGTATGGGTACATATGGAACTTGCGGTAAACCTGCTTGTTGAAAGAGCTGCTTACTAATAATTTTATCCATACCACATGCACTAGCTAAAACACCAGCACCTACATAAGGCATCCCAATAACTTCAAATAATCCTTGAACCGTACCATCTTCTCCATTAGGTCCATGTAGAACTGGAAAAATTACAGCATTTTCTTCTTTTATATCAGACGGTTGAATAAGCACACCTTCAGAACTTTGATTTTCATCAGTTGCAAATTGTACTTTGTCAGAAATTTCTAATTTCAAGGCATTTGAACTCATAATATCGCTTGCTTTTTTAACAATGGCGCCTCTTACCCATTGGCCACTTCTTGTAATATATATCGGTTCTACTTCATAATAATTATAATATACTTCTTTAATGATAGAAAAAGCTGTCAGAATTGAGATATCATGTTCCGCACTCTTTCCGCCATATACTAGAAAGATTTTCATTTTAGTTATCCTCCGAATTTACTTAGGCATCTTACCTTACATTCTTTATAATTCAAAAATTATTGTATCATATTTTTTTACAGAAAAATAGCATACCTGTTTAGAACCGCTATTCTTATACATTGTATAAACAGTTTTAAAAAAAAGCCCTTTAGGCAACTTATCTGTTCAACTTATTATACATCTAAAATAGCAGCCAAATTCAGGTATCTCTTAGGACTTTTTTTCACAAAGGCTATAAACCTCTTTCTTCTTTGAAAAACCATTTTTGCTTTTTCTCATCAAAACAAAGATTACCCAATAAGTCTTTTTCCGGAAAATCTCGATTGACAAATTTCAAACGATCTTCTGCTAAATAAATGGGAATCTCATAAACTTCTTGATCCATTTTCAATTTTTTAAAGGAAAAGACAACGCCTTCTTTAAGCAGTGGGAGCAATTTTTTTACTTCAGACATTGGTAGACGCATAATTTTTTTATTTTTTTTGAAAAGAAATACGTTTCTTTTATCATTTATTTTTTTCTCTAGATTATTTGTTATACTAACCGATAAAAGACTGTAAAATTGATCTAATTTTCGGTAATAAACCTTGGTTATTCCTTCAGGCAACGTTAAGTGGATATAATTATTTTGTAATTTATAATAGAATGGTGAATGTAAATGTGTATAGGTATGTGCAATATACAGTAGTTCAGAAATTTCAACCGGCGTCAACTGTCTCATCAACTCAACACTTTCAAAATCGATCCATTTAGAAGGAACTACATTTGTATTTTGGCTTTGCTCGAAGTATTCTTGTATTTTTGCTATTCCTCGAATCATACGAAAACCAGTATGGGAGTCATATTCCCCAACACCTTTGGGAGCACTTAACAATAATATATTTTTGATTGGTTTATTAACGGCATCTTTATATTCACTCATTGTAAAACCTTTACTCATCAACACGGCATTTGTAATAGTATCTAAATGGACATAAGTTGTTTCTGATGGCACGACACATTTCTCCCCTTGTATTATATCCCTTACATTATACTACGCAAACAAAAATTAATCTGTATCAGTTAGATAATATTATGGTTACAAGCACGATATAAAACCGCTCTATTAAGACATTACTATGACAATCAAAATTGTTATGTCTAAAGTAATCTTCTTTTTACTAAGCAGGATAGAGCGATTTAACTGTCAAATTATTTGGCAGAGCCTTGCAATTAGACTATATAATTTTTGGTATGATTGCAAAAAATTATAGTCGAAAACGACTAAACGTATTGGTTATCAATATCTAAATTAGTTTTAAAGCGAAAAAAAGCAGCGTGAGAAAATTATCTCACACTGCTTAAACAAACTTTTATTATCAATTAAAATCAACTTATCTTCATCATTTGATAAAGATAAGTTGATTTATTTTTTCAATCTATTTATTAACTTTCTTTTCGCTCTGTTTCATAAATACCCTTTTTACCAAAGTATTCCTTAGTTAAGCGGGCGATAACCGGGCTAAGTAATAACAATCCGATTAAGTTTGGTAATGCCATCAAGCCATTCAGTGTGTCTGCGATAGCCCAAATGACGCGTAATCCTCCGACTGCTCCAACCACAATCAGTGGAATAAAAATAAGTCGATATATTATAATTGATTTTGGTCCAAATAAATACTCCATACAACGTTCACCATAGTATGACCAGCCTAACAATGTTGAGAATGCAAAGAAGATTAGACCGAACGTCACGATACTTCCACCAAATGGCATTCCTTTATCAAAGGCCACTGTTGTTAAAGCAGCGCCGTCTAAACCAGTTTCCCAGACACCAGTCATAACAATAACTAGAGCAGTAATGGTACATATGACAAGTGTGTCGATAAATACTTCAAAAATACCCCAAAGACCTTGTCTGACAGGATGATCTGTTGTTGCTGCAGCATGAGCGATAGGTGCGCTTCCTAGTCCAGCTTCATTTGTAAAGACTCCTCTAGCAATACCAAAGCGGATAGTCATTGCCATTGTGGAACCGACAAACCCACCAGTAGCTGCTGTTCCTGTAAAGGCATCGTGGAATATAACGCCAAATGCTGCAGGGACAAGTTCGATATTAAGAATAATAATAATCAAACCACCAAGAATGTAAACAGCGGCCATTAAGGGTACTAGTATTGAAGTTACCATTCCAATTTTCTTGATACCGCCTAACGTAACTAAACTGACAGCAATCGCTAAGATGATACCCGTCACTAAAGGATCAATATCAAATGTGCTTTTAAGTGAAGCCGCGACAGAATTTGACTGCACCATATTACCAATTCCAAAAGTCGCTACAGTACCGAAGATGGCAAATAACACACCCAGCCACTTCTTGTTTGCTCCCTTATCAAGGTAGTACATTGGTCCGCCAACAAAGTGGCCTTCCTTAGTCTTTTCTCTATACTCGATAGACAAGACAACCTCACCGAATTTTGTTGCCATTCCAAACAATGCAGCAAGCCACATCCAAAAAATAGCACCTGGTCCACCTATAGCTATAGCTGTACCAACGCCGGCAATGTTTCCCGTACCAACTGAGGCTGCTAAAGCCGTCGCTACCGCTTGAAAAGCTGTGACTTCTCCTTCACCCTTTTGTTTTTTAGCGAACATTTTGAAAAGTGTTTGCTTCATAACATAACCAATTTTAGTGAGGGATATAAAATTCGTCCGTACCGTCAAGTAAATACCTGTTCCTAAAATAAGAACTAAAAGCGGCCACCCCCATACAATCCCATTAATCGTTTCATTTATCTTTGTAAAAGTTTCCATATTTTTCCCCTTAATGTTCTTCTTATTTGCAATCTTAACAATATACCTTATTTACTATCGGCATTGCAAATATTTCTCGCAATTTTCACTCTTATTTAAGTTGAAAAATTAAATATAAAGAGTTTATTATTTTTCCTTTTAATCTTTAAATTCAATAAATACAAATTGAGAAAATCTATTTTTTCTTTCCCTATTGCTTGGCCAAAAATACATACCGTTCGGCTTAAAATCAGCTTAAATTGATATAGTAGAAATAAGAAAAATGGCTTTTCACCTTTGCTACACGCATTCGCTTCAAATATTTTTGAAAAGAAAGAAATCACTTTAATTAATTACAGAACACTAAAAAAGAGTGTTAAAATATAACTATCTACATCAATCAAAATGAAAGAAGGCAAAACAAATGACTCAAATCAAATTAACGACTCTCACTAAAAAAGGCGGCTGTGGCTGCAAAATTGGTCCAAGTGATTTACGCGAGGTCCTTCAACAACTTCCCACAATAAAAAAGGACCCAAATCTTCTTGTTGGTTTAGAAACGGGCGATGATGCAGGCGTCTATCGTTTAACGGATGAACTGGCAATTGTCCAAACAGTTGATTTTTTTACTCCAATTGTTGATAACCCTTATGATTTTGGTCAAATTGCAGCTGCAAATGCATTGAGTGACGTGTATGCTATGGGTGGAACGCCAATTACCGCACTAAACATCGTAGCTTTCCCCATTTCCACCTTAGATAAAGCAATCCTTACTGAGATTTTACGTGGTGCAAGCGACAAATTACAAGAAGCAGGCTGTAGTCTTGTTGGGGGTCACTCAATCGATGATGAAGAGCCTAAATTTGGTCTTGCAGTAACCGGTACTATTCACCCTGATCACATCCACACAAATGCTGGAGCAGAAAAAGGTGATAAACTTATTCTGACAAAACCAATTGGGGTGGGAATTTCAACCACTGCTATCAAAAAAGAATTGTTGACCGAAGAAGAAACTAAAAACGTTACCCGCGTGATGGCAACCCTAAATAAATCAGCCGCAAAAGTTATGAATCAGTATAACGTTCATGCCTGTACCGACATCACCGGCTTTGGGCTGTTAGGCCATCTCAGTGAAATGGCCACCGAAAGTCAGCAAGCGTTAACCATTATAAAAAACGACGTGCCTACCTTACCTCGTGTACGTGATCTTGCAGAAAAAGGTGCCATTCCTGGTGGATCAAGAAATAATTTAAAACATGTAAAAGATGTTGTCCATTTTGAAAACTATTGCGATGAAATCGATCAACTTATTTTAGCAGATGCGGTCACTTCTGGTGGATTATTAATGGCCGTAAGTTCACTGGATGCTTCAGCGTTACTTGAATCTCTTAAACTCAGCGGAATTGATGCTAAATTGATTGGGAAAGTATCCGATGGCGATGCTGGTCATATCTATGTTAAATAAGAGAGGATACTTTTATGTTTAAAGATATAACACCAAGTAACCTCTACCAGCTCAAGAAACTGGGAAATACCATAGTTGATGTACGTTCACCAAAAGAATACGAAGAAGCAACGATTCCAGGCGCGATCAATATTCCTCTTTTCACAAACGAAGAACGGGCGGCAGTTGGAACAACCTTCAAACAAGAAGGTAAAGAGGCCGCAAAAGATCTTGGTTTAGAAATTTTTTCAAAAAAATTACCTGCCTTTATTCAGCACTTCAAGCAATTAAAGACACCAGTAACCGTTTTTTGTTGGCGTGGAGGTATGCGTAGCGAGACCGCCGCAACAGTTGTAAACTTGATGAACATTCCAGTGAATCGTTTAAAAGGCGGGATCAAAGCTTATCACAATTGGAATAAAGAGCAGTTCAACACAATTCACATTCCACCTCTATATGTCTTGAACGGCCATACTGGAAACGGAAAAACAAACATTCTTCTTCAGCTGAAGGAAGAAGGCTACCCTGTAATTGATTTAGAAGGCATGGCCAATCATCGAGGTTCGATTTTCGGTCATATAGGACTCAAACCAAATAATCAAAGAACGTTTAACCTGTTACTAGGTGAAGCATTGTTACGCTACCAAGACGAACCTTTCATACTCATTGAGGGGGAAAGTTCACGAATCGGCAACATAACGATACCCGAGAGCTTCTACCATCATAAAGAAATAGGCTCTCAACTATTTATTGATCTTCCCTTAGTCGAGCGAGTAAAAAATATTTTAGCAGATTATTCACCTGATAGCTATCACGCTCAATTTGTTGAATCCTTTCAAGTGATTAAACGTCGCATTCATACACCCGTAGCGAATGCGACTGCACAAGCACTTGAAGAAAAAAATTATTCATTAGTTATAAAGAATCTTTTGACTCATTATTATGACTTGCGTTACAATCATTCAACCACTTGTTCTGAAAATTTGATCACATCGATTAAAGAATTATCCGTAGAGGATGCGAAACAAAAAGTAAAACAGTATCTTCCGTCAAAGAAAATTAACTTGAAAAGGGAATGACCCCAAACAAATTAACCATAACGTACCAAATTGATGTTAAGACAACATTTTTTAGATAAATAATTTTTTTTAAAAAGGGAACTAGCAATTCGTTCTACGCTTGTACTCAATCACTTCACAAAATAATCTAGCTTTTTTGTTAGGGTCTATAATTTTTAGTGTTGATAATTAAATTGCTTATCTAAAATTCCAAGAGGATTAGACTTGCTTATAGCTATGTCTAAACTCCCATAGCTTCATAAGCAAACACATCTTTTTCAGAAAAAATTTTACTTTTAAAGCATCCATACTATTTAACCTAGAGTCCTTTGTTTTATTCAAAAACTAAAAAAAGCAACAAGTTTTCTGCCTTGACCGGCTAAAATCTTGTTGCTTTTCATCAGTACTTTTAAAAAAACTACTATTTGTACAAAGAAAGAACTTTTGCGAAGTATTCTGTTTGAATTAGCTTTTTCTTGGACAATAACCGTCAAGAAACACATTAAAAAAGCATACAAAATAGTAAAAAAAGAGATTGGACAATTGTCCAATCTCTTTTTTGAAAACAAAAATTTATTTTTCTTCTTGTTTGTTTGCATCTGCAATACCATATTTTTTGTTGAAACGGTCCACACGTCCGTCTGCTTGAGTAAATTTTTGACGTCCTGTATAGAATGGGTGTGAGTCAGATGAAATTTCGACACGGATCATTGGGTAAGTAGAACCGTCTTCCCATTCAACTGTTTCGCTTGAATTTTTAGTAGATCCTGATATAAATTTAAACCCTGTAGTAGTATCCATGAACACAACTTGTCTGTAATCTGGGTGAATTGCTTTTTTCATAAGTGTATCTCTCCTTGTGCCCTGATGCATTTGCTGAACCAGAGTTGATTTTTTGTCTCTAGACAATAATAGCATAATACCATATTCTTCAATATGATTCAATACTTTTCATCAAAATCCTAACTGTGAAAGGTCATATTTAACGGTGCGAACCTCTATTATTTCTTGTTTGGATAATGGTTTTATCTGTAAAGTTCTCAAAAAACTCTTCATTATTTTTTGATTTTTGTAAAGCTTTGATAAATTGATCGGTTAGATCCAAAGCATCTCCAGTCATTGCATGGCGTAATTTCCATATCATTTCTAACCGGTCGTTTTCCAATAGAAGTTCTTCTTTTCGAGTACTTGATTTTTTGATATCAATAGCTGGAAAAACACGACGTTCTGCAAGCTCTCTCGATAGATGCAATTCAGAATTTCCTGTACCTTTAAATTCTTCATAAATCATGTCATCCATTCGGCTACCGGTATCTACCAAAGCGGTAGCTAAAATGGTTAAGCTGCCACCTTCTTCAATATTTCTCGCTGCCCCAAAGAAGCGTTTAGGCCGATATAATGCTGCTGGATCTAAACCACCACTTAACGTTCGGCCACTTGGAGGAAGAACCAAATTATAGGCACGCGCTAACCGAGTGATGCTATCCATTAGAATAATAACGTCACGTCTATCTTCTACCAAACGCATAGCTCTTTCTAGAACCAACTCTGTTACCCGCACATGATTTTGTGGTTGTTGGTCAAATGTTGAAGAGACAACTTCCCCTTTAACACTTCTTTCAATATCCGTCACTTCTTCTGGACGTTCGTCAATTAGCAAAATAATCAATTCAGCATCTGGATAATTTTCAGCGATTCCATTGGCAATTTCTTTTAATAAAGTTGTTTTTCCTGCCTTTGGAGGCGCAACGATCAATCCACGCTGCCCAAAACCTACAGGAGCCAAAATATCAATCATTCGATTTGAGATTTTTGCTTGAGTTGTTTCAAGAGTAATTTGCCTTTCAGGGTATAGAGGTGTTAATGCAGGGAAATGAGGACGTTCTTTTGCATCTTCTGGGTCTTTGCCATTTACAAAGTTCACATGCATCAGACCATAATAGCGCTCTGAGGGTTTTGGCGGTCTTGCTTTTCCAGAAACTTTATCGCCATTTCTCAATCCAAAACGCTTGATTTGAGAAGAAGAAATATAAATATCTTCTTTACTTGGTGTATAATTGATTGGGCGCAAAAAACCGAAATCCTGTTGTGCCATGACATCTAGCACTCCTTCTACGATGAAGAAACCTTGTTTTTCTTCTTGTGCCCGGATAACAGCTAATGCTAATTCTTTTTTATTCATTTGACTGTAATAAGGAATTTTCAGTTCTTTTGCATAATTATAGATCTCTTTTAATGTTTTCAACTCTAATTCAGTTAATGTTAATAATTCACTCATTTTAGTTAACTCCTATTTGTTGTCATCTTCAATCATTTGAACATCTGCACCTAAAGCTGTTAATTTTTCAACAATATGATCATAACCACGTAAAATGTTTTCAACACCGGTAATGGTTGTAGTCCCTTCTGCCATTAAACCAGCAGTTACAAGACACGCTCCTGCCCTTAAATCGCTTGCCTCTACTTCTACGCCTTGTAATTGTTTTGTTGGTCCTTCAATTAAAATCATATCACTTTCAACACGTGCATTCGCACCCATTCGAACCAATTCTGGTATATGTTTAACACGTTTAGGATAAATTGTATCCGTAATTAAAGAGGTTCCGGTCGCCTTTAATAACAACGGTGTTAAAGGTTGCTGCAAATCAGTTGCAAATCCAGGATAAGGAAGTGTTTTTATATTTATAGCTTTTAAATGAGTGGCTTCTTTTACTCGGATGCTATCTTCTCCAATTTCCATTGGCACACCCATTTCTTCTAGCTTAGCTAATAATCCTTCTAAATGTTCTACAATGACATTATTCACCAAAACGTCTGTTCCAGCTGCTGCTGCCATAGATAAGTAAGTACCAGCTTCAATACGATCCGGTATAATAGTATGTCGGCAACCGTGAAGCTCATCGACTCCATCTATACGAATGGTATCTGTTCCTGCACCTCTTACTTTTGCTCCCATGTTGTTTAATAGTGTTGCAATATCAATAATTTCCGGCTCACGTGCTGCATTTTCAATAATCGTTTTACCCTTTGCTTTTACTGCAGCTAGCATAACATTGATTGTCGCTCCTATCGAAACGACATCTAAATAGATTCTTGCTCCAACTAGACCTTTTTCGTCGGTTCTTAAATACATTGCACCCATTTCATTATCGACAGTAGCTCCTAATGCGCGAAAGCCTTTTAAATGTTGATCTATTGGACGAGGTCCTAAAAAACATCCTCCTGGCAATCCTACAACACCTTTTCCAAATTTAGTTAGCAACGCGCCCATAAAATAATAAGATGCACGCAAACTTTTTATTTTTCCATTTGGCATTGGGATAGAAACGATGTGCGTTGGATCAATAGTCAGTGTTGAGCCGTCGAAAGTAGTCTTTACGTTCATAACATTCAGAATATCAATTAATGAATGGACATCTTGAATATCTGGTACACCTTCTAAAATAACAGGTGAATCGGCTAGGATTGCAGCTGGTATCAAAGCAACTGTACTATTTTTAGCCCCGTTGATGGTCACTTCTCCAGATAATTTTTTCCCACCATTAATGACTAATTTCTTCATGATTATACCTCCATTTTATCTTCTAAAAGTTAGTTTTATTTTTATTTCAGAACTTTCAATTAACTGTTTATTGATGCCTAATACCCTAAACTAACGGGTTGATTTTATCAAACTTAAATAGCTTTATTTTATGATAGCTATTAGCGATTTTTTCCCTTTGTATAAACAGGATATTTCAATTTTACTATAACTCAAAACAACTTACAATTACTATCTTATTTAGGTCTATAATTTTTAGCGTTGATAGATTTAATCCAATTACTCACCTAAAAATTCTGGAGGAATAGAATTTGCTTATAGCCGTGCATTAGATTCAATGCGAACAACAGAGCTTTAACGCTCTGTTGAGGCTTAAAAACCTTAAGACTGTGGTCTTCAGGCTTCAGGTGGTTCCCATGGCTTCATAAGCAAACCCGTCCATTCCAGAAGAAATTTAAACTTGAAGCATCTGCACTCTTTGACCTAGAGCCCTGATTTAACTAAACAAAAAAAGTCCTTACCTGAAAGGCAAGGACTTTTTTGTTATTTAATTAAGCTTTGTTAGAAGATCCAAATCTTTGCATAGTTGTTTTAACTGTTGCAACGATAGCATCTTTACCTGGTGCAATAACTTTACGTGGGTCATAAACTTTGTTGTCAGTGCTTAATTTTTCACGTACTGCTTTTGTCCAAACTTGTTGTAATTCAGTATTTACATTGATTTTTGAGTGTCCATTTGCAATTGCTTTTTTAATTTGGAATTCTGGGATTCCAGATCCGCCATGTAATACTAAAGGAGCTTTAGTTAAATCAGAGATGATTTTCATTTCGTCAAAACCTAAAACAGGTTCTCCTTCGTAGTCACCATGTACAGATCCTAAAGCAGCAGCTAAAGCATCGATCTTAGCTTCAGTAACCATACGTAGACATTCTTGTGCGTCTGCGTAGTTTACTCCGCCAGTAACGCCATCTTCAGTACCACCAACAGTTCCAACTTCTGCTTCTACTGATACATTTTTTGAATGAGCATATTCTACAACTTTTTTAGTTGCTTCAATGTTTTTATCAATTGCAAAAGCAGAGTTATCGATCATTACAGAAGAATAACCAGCATCAATTGCAGCTTTACAATTTTCAAAAGAAGAACCATGGTCTAAGTGTAGTGCAACTGGAACTGTGATGTTCATTGTTTCCATCAAAGCTTCAACCATTGCTGCTACAACTACAGGGCCACCCATGTATTTACCTGCTCCTTCAGAAACACCTAAAATAACTGGTGATTTTTCTGCTTCAGCAGCTGCTAATACAGCTTGTGTCCATTCAAGGTTGTTGATGTTGAATTGACCTACTGCATATTTACCTTCTAATGCTTTATTTAACATATCTGTCATACTAACTAAACGACTCATATATTTTTTCCTCCTTAAGGAAATCTTTTTATTTACTAAGATGTTCTTAGTCAACGATGCTATTATAACAAAAAAACATTAAAATATCTAGATTATTATAAACTTACCCCGTTTTATGCCTTTTTTATTATTTGTTGTCTAATGCTGCTTTTACAAAACCCAAGAACAATTTTTGCGGACGATTCGGACGAGAGATGAATTCTGGATGGAATTGACAAGCTATATAAAACGGATGATCAGCTAACTCCACGATTTCAACTAGACGATTATCTGGTGAAACTCCTGAAAAAATCAGTCCCTTTTCTTCCATTACATTCCGGTATTCATTGTTAAATTCATAACGGTGGCGGTGGCGCTCTTGAACAACTTCAGCATTATCATATACTTGTGCCGTTACGGAACCAGATTTTAATTTACATGGGTATAGTCCTAAGCGTAAAGTACCTCCCATATTGATTACATCTTTTTGATTTAACATTAAATCAATGATATTATATGGCGTATCTGGATCTGTTTCTGCTGAGTGAGCACCTTCTAAACCTACAACATTTCGTGCAAATTCGACACATGCTAGTTGCATGCCTAAGCAAATACCTAAGAACGGAACTTTATTTTCCCGTGCAAATTGAATAGCTAAAATCTTACCTTCTAAACCGCGATCACCAAATCCACCTGGAACTAGAATTCCATCTACGTTTTTCAATTTACTTGCAACATTTTCTGCTGTCACTTCTTCAGCATTGATCCAATCTACTTCAATTTCAGAATCTACAGCATATCCTGCATGATTTAATGATTCAATAACGGATAGATATGCGTCCGGCAATTCAACATATTTTCCTACTAATGCAATTTTTGTTTTCTTCGATAAATGCAACACCTTTTGTTCCAAGTCGATCCATTCTGACATATCAGCAGGCGGTGCATCAATTTTGAAATGGTCACAAACGATTTGGTCCATATTTTGTTTCTGCAAATTTAAAGGAATAGAATACAAAGTGGCTACATCTCGTGATTCAATAATGGCTTCTGGATTCACATCACAAAATGAAGCTAACTTATCTTTCAAACTTTGTGGAACAGGTTTTTCTGTACGGATAACTAACAGGTTGGGTTGAATTCCTAATCCACGTAATTCTTTCACACTATGTTGGGTTGGTTTTGTTTTCATTTCACCAGCTGCACCAAGATAAGGAATCAACGTTGTATGAATGTACATAACATTGTCTGCACCAACATCGCTTTTCATTTGACGTAAAGCTTCTAGAAATGGCAATGACTCGATATCCCCTACTGTACCGCCAACTTCGGTTATTACGATATCAGAATCAGTTGTTTGACCTGCACGCATAATTTTTTCTTTGATTTCATTGGTAATATGTGGAATAACTTGTACTGTTGCTCCCAGATACTCTCCTTTGCGTTCTTTACGTATAACTTCAGAATAGATTTTCCCCGTCGTTACATTTGAATATTGATTTAAATTGATATCAATAAAGCGTTCATAATGACCCAAATCTAAGTCGGTTTCAGCTCCATCATCTGTCACGAAAACTTCTCCATGTTGATAAGGACTCATTGTTCCTGGATCAACATTGATGTAAGGATCGAACTTTTGGATCGTCACCTTTAATCCTCGGTTTTTTAGTAATCGCCCTAGAGATGCCGCTGCAATTCCTTTACCTATGGAAGATACTACTCCACCTGTTACAAAAATATATTTTGTCATTTTGCCGGCTCCTTTTATATTTATTGGCGTAAAAGAAAAAAATGATATTGACCGCTTGCTATTTTTGGGTAGTAATAAAAAAATAAAGCCCCCTATCCATTAGTAGAATAGGGAGCTTCTTGATTACTTACAGTTCCTGTCCCTTTAACGTTTCAAGGGAGCCCAATGTAGATATTACACATTCTTGCACAAAACGTCAAGTTATTTTTATAGACAGGATTTTTCTGAAAGCTATTATTAGAAAATCATTTTATTAAAAGGGTTACTTATACTCTTCTTCGTCAGAATCGTCTTCATCTTCATCTTCAATGATTGTAAGTTCCCCTTCAACACCATCGGGTAATTCATCTTCTTCATCATCCGTACCAAGTTCAGATAAATCTTTTTTGTATTCGCCAAGATCTTCTTTATCTTCATCTTCAACCATTACGCCATGCTCATCAACGTTCACACGTCCCCCGTAAGTAGTTGCATTGTCATCTTCTTCCTCTTCGGGAGAATCATCGTCTTCAGGATCATCATCATTGTAATCAATATCATCTTCACCTGTAACAAATGCACTAGCTTTTTTGCGTTTTTTACGACGTGGAGCTTCATCTTCATTTCCTTGAGTGACTTCTTCATCAATAAAATCAATCGGATACCATGAACGCAGACCCCAACGATTTTCTCCTAAGGAAATAAAACTGCCGTCAATATTTAAGTCTGTATAAAATTGAGAAGTTTTACTTGCAAGTTCTTTTGAGTTTATAGTTAGAAAATCTTGTACTTCTTTTAATAAAGTTACGAAATCTAAGATTTCTCCTTTTTGATCTAGGATAGCATGAGCTACTTCAATCATTGACAATTCATCTTTATTTTGCCCGTCAAATTGTGTTAATTTCACGAAAGCCACGTCCTTTCAACAGTCTATTCTTTATCATACAATATTTAAATAGTAAAAAGCAATTCTAATTTATAATCTCCTAATTTTTCTTTCCCTAAAAATAAATCATATTCAATATATACTCTTCCAGAAAAAGGTTTATCAGTATAACTAATTTGCATATTTTTAGTCATTGTTTCAATAGATACGGCACCTTGTGGCGTATGATAGAGTGTTTCAAATCTTTCTCCTTTATCAAACCTCATGCGCGTGGTTGTTTCACCTTTACGCGTTAGGGTAACAATTCCAGCAGGATCGATTTTAACCGTTACGGGAACAATTCCTGATTCATAGGTTTCTTGGAAGCGAATGTAATAAGACGAATTCATTTGGACGACTTTCCCTGCTTCATCAAATACATGTTTTTCGGTTTCATTGCCTTGAGAAATGATCGTTTCTAAATGTATTTGAGCCACTCTTCCTTTTGATAGATCCACTTGTTTCACCTCATAATTTTTAATTCCTATATTCGTTATAGGTCTAATGATTTTAACTACTATTTTTCACTTTATTGCATATCCATCTTATCATAAATAAAAGGAGATTTTTGTTTTTTTGAACCAGTTAAGGAAGAAGACTGCAATAAAGTTTGCTATAATAGAATAGAAACGCTATTTCTCAATTAGATAAAGGAAGTAAAAAAATGAAGATCAATGATAATAAAAGCTTTTTAACCGATCATTCTTATGAGCTTTACCAAGCTGAAACGATGCCTTTTGCTAATCAAACTATTTCTCATTTTGCTTTAACGGATAGTTTATTGCGCTATGCTGGAAAATATCAAAAAAACATTTTGCATTTTTGGCCAATTTCAAATTTAGTCATACTCGGTATGATGGATACAAAACTGCCTTATTTCAAAGATGCTTTAGACGTTATCGAACGTTATTCCTACCCGTACATTGTACGCAATTCTGGAGGATTAGCTGTAGTTGGAGATGAAGGTGTATTAAACTTTTCTTTAATACTACCTGAAAATCCTAAACAAAAAATGACTATAAACGCTGGATATGAGTATATGCTGCAACTAATCAATGATTCTCTAAAATCGTATGGCAAAACCTGCTTGGCTTATGAGATAAAGGATTCTTATTGTCCGGGAGATTATGATTTAAGTATTGACGGGAAAAAATTTGCCGGCATCTCACAAAGGCGTTTAAAAAATGGCGTAGCAATCATGATTTACATTAGTGTGAATGGAAGCCAGTTGAAAAGAGCTGAAATGATTCGCGATTTTTATCAAGCTGGTTTAAAAGGAGAAACTGTAAAATGGCATTTCCCATCAATTGATCCTACTGTAATGGCTACATTAGAAGAGTTACTTCATATTTCTTTAACTGTTGCCAAAATGAAAAATCTCATTCAAGCCACCCTTCTTAAAAACAACTGCACCATCATACTTGGTGACTATTCACCGGAAATACTAACCGACTATAATGAAGGTTTTGAAAAAATGATCCGCCGCAATCAACAAATGCTTGGCACTTCAATTGATAAGGAGTTAATGAAATGAGCAGCCTTTATAAGGGTAATATTTTACTGCCAATCGAACACGTTTTTCGTGATCCAGTCCATGATTATATTCATGTTCAACATCAAATTATTTTAGATTTGATCAATTCAAGTGAATTTCAAAGATTACGAAGAATCAAACAATTAGGTACCTCTTCCTTAACTTTTCATGGTGCAGAGCATACACGTTTCACTCACTCTTTGGGTGTATATGAAATCACTCGTCGCATCTGTGATAAATTCAAACGCAATTATGCCACTCAAGCACCTGGTGACGGCGGCTGGGATGATAATGAACGATTAGTTGCATTATGTGCAGCCCTTTTACACGATATTGGCCATGGTCCCTATTCTCATACATTTGAACGTATTTTTAAAACGGATCATGAAAAAATCACGGTAGCTATTATTACCTCGCCAGAAACTGAGGTTCATAAAGTATTGTCTAAAGTGAGCGAAGATTTCCCAGAAAAAGTTGCCAGTGTGATTAAAAAAACTTATCCTAATCCGCAAGTAGTTCAACTCATTTCTAGTCAAATCGATGCAGACCGGATGGACTATTTATTGCGTGATGCCTATCATACAGGTGTCAACTATGGTACATTTGATTTGACCCGAATTCTGAGGGTTATTCGTCCTTATAAAGAAGGTATCTATTTTCAAGTGTCCGGTATGCATGCAGTTGAAGATTACATCGTTAGTCGTTACCAAATGTACATGCAAGTTTACTTTCATCCAGTCTCCAGAGGCATGGAAGTGATTCTAGATCATTTACTGAAACGAGCAAAAAAGATGTATGCTGATCCAAAAATCCAATTTACAGACCAACTAAACTTACTCGTTCCTTTTTTTAAAGAAAATTTTACTCTTAAGGATTATCTGAAATTAGATGATGGTGTTTTAGCAACTTATTTCACCTTGTGGAAAGAAGAAAAAGATCCGATTTTAAGTGATCTAGCTACACGTTTTCTTGACCGTCATCCGTTCAAGTCAGTTAATTTTTCTAGTAAAACAGATATGGCTTTGATTGAGAATTTGAAAACGATTATTCGTGAAGCTGGCTACGATACAGATTATTATACAGCTATCAATAACAGCTATGACCTTCCCTATGATTTTTACCGGCCAAATCAAGATACTAATCGCACACAAATAGAATTGGTTCGTCAAGATGGTTCACTTGTGGAACTTTCTAAACTAAGTGAAATTGTCTCTTCTATTACTGGAAAGGTCCGTGGTGATGAACGATTTTATGTACCAAAAGAATTTTTAAAGCCGGGAATATCTGATGAAATCACTTTATTTGAACATTTATATGATGAATTTAATCGGTATATTAAAAATGGGACTATTATTGACCCAAATAAATTAGTGGAGGACTCACCTAAATGACAATAGAACTAATCGCTATCGATTTAGACGGCACATTATTAACCCCTGAAAAGAAAATAAGCGCTAAAGTTAAAAAAACAATTGAAATAGCCAAAACGAAAGGCATAAAAATCGTTCTTTGCACTGGCCGACCTTTGCCAGGCGTATTTCCAATTCTAGAAGCCTTGAATTTACAAGAAGAAGGCGATTATGTCATCACATATAATGGCGCGCTAGTCCAACAATCACAAAATGGTAAAGCTATTTCACACCATACTCTAAACTTTGAAAGTTTTCTGGAAATTGAAGAAATGAGTCGCCAAATTGGAATTCATTGCCATGCTATTGATGAAAAACATATTTATACTGCTAACAAAGACATTAGCCCATTTAGCGTAAGAGAATCATTTTTAGTTAACATGCCTATTCGATACCGTACAATAGAGGAGATGGATCCAACTCTTGTGATCAGCAAGATGATGATGATCGATGAACCAGATCTTTTAGATGCTGCTATTGTTAAATTGCCAAAAAGCTTTCACGATAAATATACGATTTTAAAAAGTGAACCTTTTTATCTTGAAGTATTGAATAAAGCTGCCAGTAAAGGACAAGCACTAAAAGATTTAGCACAAATTTTAGACATACCTAAAGAAAATATTATGGCGATCGGCGATAATGAAAATGATATAGACATGATTGAATATGCTGGAATGGGTGTTGCCATGGGGAATGCTATCGCCAGTGTAAAAGAAATATGTGATTATGTTACCGATACAAATGAGTACGACGGCGTTGCTACAGCAATTGAAACCATTGCTTTCGAAAACATCTCCATTGATAGCTACTCTAAATAAAAAAGAACAGAAAAATAAGCTACGAGTATGCACTGCAACTCGTAGCTTATTTTTCTGTTCTTTTAGCCTAGCAATTTTCCACCGACAGCATAATTACTTTTTTTCATATCTTCTATAATGACATGAACTCGGTCTTCTGTTGCTCCGGTATTTTTCACTACTGCTTGCGTAATATCTTTAACTAAACCTGCTTTTTGTTCTGCGGTCCGTCCTTCAACTAATTCAATGTGTACTAATGGCATAAAATCTCTCCTTCCCATATGTTCTTCTCCCAATTCTAGCGATACATTTTTTATTTTTCAACTAATTTCTTCATTTTTAACTGCCTCAAACAGATTATTAGAGTTTTATCCTCACTATTAGTATACTTGGTAAGTACGATAAATTAGAGAGGAGAATTACAAATATGGCGGATTCAAAATTAATGTATCAAACTACAGCAATCAATACTGGTGGAAGAAATGGGGAAAGTCATTTACCAGATAAGTCATTTTCCGTTCGAGTTTCTACTCCAAAAGATATGGGTGGTCCTGGTCAAGGAAGTAACCCAGAACAATTATTCGCATTAGGCTACAGTGCTTGTTTTAATTCAGCTTTAGAACATATGATGAAAGAAGATAAAGTCTCTGGTAAAAGCCAAGTTACGGCTACTGTTGAATTGCATTCAGACCCAACTGATGGCGGCTTTAAGCTTGCAGTAAAATTAGATGTTGGGATTGATGGTCAAGATGATGCTACTACCCAAGATTTAGCAAAAAGAGCTCATGCTTATTGTCCTTACTCTAAAGCTACTAGCGGTAATATTGATGTTTCAGTTAACGCTGTTGCTTATGAAGCAGACAAATAAACCGATTATTCAAAAAGAAGGCGCGGACAACTGTCCTCGCCTTCTTCTTTTTACTATTCAATAGATTAATTTGTCTTCAAAAAATTATTTTCATATTGTTTTACAGCCCATTTATGGCTACCTCTTTTTAATTTAATTAACGCTTCAGGAATAGATGCCCATTCTAATTGATTGAAATCTTCTAAAGGCTCGCAGACTGATTTCCATAACTTAACTGTATAAAAATAGGCAGGATTATGGTAATAGTGTTGCCGGTATTTTGAGTAATAATAATCTTCTGCCTCCCCAATAAATGATTCTATTTCTATTTCAAAACCTAATTCTTCTATGGATTCCCTTTTTGCCGTTTCTTTATGTGTTTCATTTTCTTCTATTTCTCCACCTGGCAGCAAATAAGAGCCGTTTGGAGGCGAAACGAGGAGTATTTTTTTTATTTTTGGGTCGAAAATTACCAAGTGCACACCAGTACGGGTAAGGTAAGCTTGATCCCTTATTTTTAAGCCAAATGTTTCCATTACTCTTTCGCACCTCCTATCCTCTCATCATACTATCATCTTTGCTTTTATTATATTATATCTACGAAAAAAAGACAGCTTAAATTTAAGCTGTCTTAGATTGGATGTTGCATTGTTTATTTAATTAAAGTTTACTCAATTCCAATTGCTTTTCGCAATGTTTTATTCTGAACAACAAAATACAGCATGGCTATGTTGAGGGGTGCTAAGATCATATTTTGTAGCAAACGAGTTGGGAAAATGACAACTATTGCCTTATCTAAAAGCATCGTTAACCATACCGTATTCAACCCTAGGTTTACAAAAACGGCGACTAAAAGAATCGCTAAGACAATTCTTTTTAATGATTTAGGTTTCTTGTAGAGAACAAGACCATAAATCATTCCGCCGATAAAAGCAGATAGGGTAAATCCTGGAAAAAACACTCCCCCACCAAATAATACTGTTCCTACGACATCTGTTATCGCTGAAGCCATTCCCGCTATCCAAGGACCATACAGCATCCCAATAATGGCTATTGGCAAAAAGCCAAAACCAACACGGACAATTGGCGTTTCAATTGAAATAAATTGGGTCAAAACGATTTCTAACGCCATTAGTAATCCAATTTTTGAAACACTTCTTGCATCATACTTATTTCCACTCATTTTGAAGATCTCCTTTGAAGAGCTCCACACATAATAATTATGCAGCGAATGCAGAAACAAAACCGCAAATTGTACAAACAATTTTTCGTCCGCGGGCAACATCCCATCCCAGCGACACTTAACGCTTTATTTCCTACTCTGATAGATTACCTAAATTTTTTATCATTTAGGCTCATTCACTATAGCACATTCTGTCTTTCTCTGATAGTAGCGAAATCGTTTTAATTAAAATAAATAGCCAATTTAAGTATTGACATTTATTTATTGATTCTGTATATTAAGAACAAGTTAAAAAATTATGAATAATACATGATGAAACACTATGAAAAGAAGAGTACGTTTAAATTTGTCTATAGAAGAGAACCTAGTAATTGCTGAAAATAGGGCAGTCAAATTGAACCGAAGATGGTCTTTGAGTGGAGTTAGCGAATCACTTGCGTAAAGTGTCAGCTTACTACGGGAGCACCCGTTACAGTGCCACAGTATGAACAGATAAAACACTCTGGTGTACTGGATAAGATAAGTATAGCAATATACTTATAAACTAAGGTGGTAACACGAAGCAGCTAACTGACTTTCGTCCTTACAAAGAAACAGATTCATTTGTTTCTTTGTAAGGACTTTTTATTTTTTACTAACCATATAGCTAAACGCAATGAAGAGAAAAGTATTTCCACAGAATGCACTAACAGAGAGCCTGAATACTGAGAACAGGTTTGCAGGAGTGAAAAGAAAATGGCCTCTGAGCAGGATACCGAGTGTTTTAGACATAAGGCTATCATGGGTGCACCCATTACAGTGCTAGAGTATCAGAATTGATTTTCTCGTACTTGATAAGGAATTGTTTGTAAAAACAATTCAAATGAAGGTGGTAACACGACGTTAAAGCGTTCGTCCTTTAATCTACAGCAGTAGGTTAATGGATGAGCGCTTTTTTCTATTTTAAGGAGGAATTCACATGATTACATTAAATAATGTAAGTGTCACATTTGCAGGGAAAGAAACAACTATAAAAGCTGTCGAGAAAGTTCAGTTAACCATTGAAAAAGGGGATGTTTTTGGAATCGTCGGTTACAGCGGAGCTGGAAAAAGTACTCTAGTCCGTACCATTAACCTTCTTCAAAGGCCTACAGCAGGAGCTGTCATTGTTTCTGGCCAAGATCTATTGAGCTTAAAGCCAAAACAATTACGAGCGGCTCGTAAAAAAATCGGCATGATTTTCCAACATTTCAACTTAATGGGCTCGCGTACGATTGCTGAAAATGTAGCCTATCCTTTAAGAAAATCCGGTTTATCAAAAACGGAAATCAAAATAAAGGTAGCCAATTTATTGAAGTTAGTCGGATTAACAGACAAAAGCGCTGCCTACCCTTCTCAATTATCCGGTGGACAAAAACAGCGTGTGGCTATTGCAAGATCTTTAGCCAATGACCCTGAAGTGTTGTTATGTGATGAAGCGACAAGTGCTTTAGATCCAAAAACGACCCTTTCCATTCTGGAACTACTTAAAGAATTAAATCAAAAATTGGCTTTGACTATCGTGATCATTACTCATGAAATGCAAGTCGTAAAAGAAATTTGCAACAAAGTAGCCGTAATGGAAAATGGTCATGTTGTCGAAGAAGGCGATCTCGTTTCTATTTTCACTAAACCTAAAGAACGAATCACAAAAGAATTCATCAATACTGCGACTCATGTTGAACAAGCACTAGAAAGCATTCTAAGCCATCCTACTTTACTTGATTTACAGACTAATGATGTACTAGCTACTATTTCTTACGTTGGTTCAAGTACGAGCGAACCATTAATTGCTACCCTTACGACTCGATTTGGCGTTACAACCAATATTTTATTTGGAAATGTGGAGATTTTGCAAGAAACGCCTGTCGGCAATCTTATTGTTGTTTTGAGTGGCGATCCTGGACGCAGAGAAAAAGCCATTGCTTATTTAACGTCAAAAAATGTAAAAGTAACCTTGATCCACCATCGTCAACAAGTTATCCCATTAAAAAAAGAACAAACTATTATTTAAGGAGTGAATGACTATGACTGAATTTTTTGCAACTTATTTTGAACATGTTATCCCATTGAAAGATGAAATTATTGAAAGTACTTTACAAACACTCTACATGGTTACTGTTACAGGCTTGATTGCAGGTATCCTCGGTTTATTTTTAGGCGTCATTCTTGTTGCAACCGATCGCGGAGGTATTTTAGCAAGTCCGCGACTTTATGGCTTGCTTGATCAAGTCGTTAATCTTTTTCGCTCTTTGCCCTTCATTATCATGCTGACTTTAGTTGCTCCCTTAACCCGATTAATTACCCATACAACTATCGGGACAACAGCTGCTATTGTTCCTCTGGTTATTGGGACCGTGCCTTTCTTTGCCAGACAAATACAAAACGCTCTGTTAGAAGTTGATCCTGGTGTTATAGAAGCTGCAGAATCTATGGGTTCTAGCCCATTGGAAATTATTTTTCGGGTTTATCTAAAAGAAGGACTAACAGCTATTATTCGGGTCTCTTCTGTAACTATCATTAATTTGATTGGGTTAACGGCCATTGTCGGAGCAATTGGTGGCGGTGGTCTAGGAAATCTAGCCATCTCCCGAGGGTACAATCGTTACCAGAATGATGTCACTTTAGTCGCAACGGTTATTATTTTGATCATTGTTTTTATTAGTCAATTGATTGGAAATGCTTTAGTTAAAAAAACGAGTCACTAGATGACATTGGAGGAAAAGAAGATGAAAAAATTTAAAAAAGGTCTTTTAGGGTTAACGTTAGCAGTAGGACTTCTTGTAACAACCGCTTGTGGAACGGATGCGGCTACAGATACTGAAAAAGCCGAACCGATTAAAATTGGGGTCGTTGGCGAAGTAAATGAAGTTTGGGAATTCGTGCAAGAAAAGCTAGCCGCGGATGGTGTTGAGATCGAACTGATTAAATTTACAGATTACGCCACTCCAAATGTTGCTCTTTCTGAAGGCGAATTAGATTTAAATTCTTTTCAAACGAAGATTTTTATGGATTCCTTTAACGAAGATCATGGTGCAAATTTAGTCGCTATCGCTGATACGGTTATTGCTCCGCTTGGTATTTATTCATCCAATATTCAAGATGTTTCTGAGATAAAAGAAAACGATGTGATTGCTATTCCAAACGACGTTTCGAATGAAGGAAGAGCCTTACTTCTACTTCAAACAGCAGGTCTAATTGAAGTAGATCCTTCAAAAAATCAAGTACCTGTAGTTGAAGATGTCACCTCTAATCCGTTAAATTTAACTTTTGAAACATTAGATTCTTCACAAACGGCTCGCGCTTTAGAAGATGTGGATGCATCCGTTATCAATAGCGGAATGGCTGTGGATGCTGGATTCATTCCAACTGAAGATGCTGTTTTCTTAGAACCAGTCACTGACTCATCGGATCCTTATTACAATGCGATTGTTTCAAGAGATGAAGATAAAGACAATGCCGTTTTCAAACAAATCATAGAAGCTTACCAAGCAGAAGACACGAAAGAAGTCATTGATGAAACATCAAAAGGCTCTTCTATCCCAGTATGGTAATTAGAAACAGCCAGCAAAAATCAACCTAACTTAGAGAGGACGATGGATTATGACAAAAGTACTCACTCGATCTACAGTACACGAAGAAGTTCAACAAGGAGCTCAAGAGGTTATTGCATTGCGTCGATACCTTCACCAACATCCTGAACCTAGCTTGAAAGAGTATGAAACAATCAAATACATTAAAAATGAGTTAACAAAACTAAACATTCCTTATGAAGCGGTTGGTGAAACAGGAGCTATCGGAACGATCACTGGTCAAAGAGGAGCTGGAAAAACGATTCTCTTGAGAGCCGATATTGATGCTCTCGAACTAGAAGATGCTAAAGATAAACCCTACAAATCACTTAACAAAGGGTTACACCATGCATGCGGTCATGATGGCCACACGGCTGCTTTATTAGGAGCTGCAAAAATTTTAAAGAAACATGAAGCGGATTTTTCTGGCACCATTAAATTAGCTTTTCAACAAGCTGAAGAAATTGGAGCTGGAGCAAGACAATTTGTTGCTGGTGGATTTGTTAACCATGTCGATCAAGTTTTTGGAATCCATGTTGATTCCTCTATTAAAACTGGAAAAATCGTTTCTACTGCAGGTCCTACAAATGCCTCTTGTGACATTTTCAAAATAAAAGTGACAGGTGAAAGTGGTCATGCAGCTAGACCTGATTTAGGAAAAGATGCCTTACTGACTGCTGCTGCCATTACTGTTGAATTGCAGAGCATTGTGGCTCGTGAAGTCAGCCCATTGGATAATGTCGTGGTTGCTGTCGGCGTATTGAACGCTGGGACCCGTTACAATATTATTGCCAATGAAGCCACTCTTGAAGGAACCGTTCGTACTTTCAGCCATACAACACGCCAATTTGTATTAGCAGCTGTAGAACGCGTGGCACGAGAGATTGCTAACGCTCATCGCACATCAATTGAATTTGAAAATTACGATGCCGCTGCTCCTCTTATCAATAACCCGCTGGCTGCAAGTCGTGCGGCTCGAGTAGGTGCGGGTATCGTGGGAGCAGAAAATATTATTCAAGACAATCCAAAAAGTTTAGGAGCAGATGATTTTGCCGACTTCTTAGCCGTTACACAAGGCGTTTATGCTCGTGTTGGAACGAAAGATCCTGCTAACCCGCAGACTTGGTATGGACATCATCATGAAAATTTTGATATTGATGAACGTGGATTAGCTATAGCAACCGAGTTACATGTCAAATATGCGCTAGATTTTTTAAATGAATAACCATACTAAAAAAGATTTGGTCAGTATTTCCTTGAAAAGATTGAAGCGAGTTGTTTTCGTTTCTTTTTTTTCGTTTTTTTCTAAAATGATGATTTTTAATCGTGCAAAAACACCATATGTAGTGTAGAATAAAATACCGATAGCTATATACAGGAAAACAAACATTATTAGTATCAGTTGGTTACATAACTAATTTATTAAGGAGTGGTATTTATGATTACAAACATCTCTGCAAAAGCAGAACTAACTATTGAAAAATTAAATGAAGATATCAAGGCTTTCCCTCAAGTTCATCCAATAACTGATGATATGAAATTAACCTATAAAGGGGTATCTCGCTTAGTAATGTTAGACCGCTATTCCTTTAAAGACCTTTCTAAATCGACTCTTTCTATCGGAGATCTAGTTGTTCTTACCGTTAAGCCAGATCCACAATACCCTACTAGAGGCACTGGATTTGTTACACAAATCAACCATTCTAACCATACGGCTTCAATTTTGATTGATGAAGAGTTCCGAGGATCAATTGAAGATCAAGATGAGCAAAAAACTGGGATCATTACTTGCAGTTTAGATGTGATTGAAAAACCACTTGAAATTTTTTATGAACAAATTGCTAAACGAAATGCAACCGGCTTAGCAGCTATAGAAACAACGCCTGAAAAAAGAAAAGCGGCTTACACTACTTTTTATGAAGAATTAAAAAACTTGAATTTTATTCCTGCAGGACGCGTTTTGTATGGAGCAGGTTCAAAAACCGATGTCACTTATTTCAATTGTTATGTTATGCCGTTTGTGCCAGACTCTCGTGAGGGCATTTCGGATCATCGAAAACAAGTTATGGAAATCATGAGTCGTGGTGGCGGTGTGGGAACGAATGGCTCTACTCTTCGTCCACGCCATACCTTAGCTCGCGGTGTCAATGGAAAATCATCAGGAGCTGTCTCTTGGTTAGATGATATTGCTAAGTTAACTCACTTAGTTGAACAAGGCGGTAGCCGTCGCGGAGCACAAATGATCATGTTAGCTGATTGGCATCCAGATATTCTTGAATTTATTATTTCAAAAATGCAGAACCCTCGTATTTTGCGTTATTTAATTGAAACCACCACCGACACACACATAAGAAAGCTAGCAAGTGAAAAATTAAAGTTCACACCTTTTACACAACGCGAAATCGCTATGTATCAAAGTATTCTAAATTATAAAAACGTACCCGGTTATGGTGGATTTGACGCGACAATGATGAAAGAAACTGCTGAGAAATTAAAAACAGGTGGCATCTATAGTGTTCATAATCCGGAATTCTTATCTGGAGCAAACATTTCGATTTGTTTAACGACTGACTTTATGGAAGCTGTTGAAAAAGATACCGATTATGCACTTCGTTTTCCTGCCGTAGAGACATACAGTAAAGAAGATATGGAAGAATATAACACTCGTTGGCCAGAAGTTGGCGATGTTCGTGAATGGGAAGCTTCAGGGCATGATGTTCATACTTACCGGACTATCAAGGCTCGGGAGTTATGGAAACTGATCACTACTTGTGCCACTTACGCTGCTGAACCAGGTATTTTCTTTATTGATAATGCAAACGAGATGACAAATGCTACTGCCTATGGCCAAAAAGTTGTCGCTACCAATCCTTGTGGCGAGCAGCCTCTTGCTCCTTATTCAGTATGTAATCTAGCAGCTGTGAATTTAGCTGAAATGGCCGATAAAGAATCTGGCACAGTTGATTTTGCTAAATTAAAACAAACCGTTAAAATCGGTGTACGGATGCAAGATAATGTAATTGATGCTACTCCTTACTTCTTAGCAGATAACGAAAAACAAGCATTAGGAGAACGCCGCGTTGGTTTAGGCATCATGGGGCTCGCTGACTTACTAATCTACTGTGGCGAAGAATATGGTTCTCAAGAAGGCAATCAATTAGTCGATGAAATTTTTAAAACCATCGCTGTTTCAGCTTATGAGGCTTCTATTGAGTTAGCAAAAGAACGAGGCAGTTTCCCATTCTTAATTGGGAAAACTGATGCAGAAACAACTAATCTGAGAGAAAAGTTCATTCAATCCGGTTATATGAAAAAAATGCCAAAACACATCCAAGAAGGCGTTATAAAATATGGCATACGCAATTCACATTTATTAACTGTTGCTCCCACTGGTTCAACAGGTACAATGGTCGGTGTTTCAACCGGGCTTGAACCTTACTATTCTTTTAGTTATTTTAGAAGTGGACGTTTAGGCAAATTTATCGAGGTAAAAGCTGATATTGTTCAAGAATACCTAGATCAACATCCAGAAGCAGATCCTGAACAATTGCCAAAACAATTCGTGTCAGCTATGAGTCTAAAACCTGAGGCACACGTTGATGTACAATGTACGATCCAACGCTGGGTCGACAGCTCTATTTCTAAAACGGTCAATGCTCCTAAAGGTTATTCAGTTGAACAAGTTCAAAAAATTTATGAACGTCTTTATAACGGTGGAGCAAAAGGTGGTACAGTTTATGTAGACGGAAGTCGTGACTCACAAGTACTGACTTTAAAAGCTGAAGATACGGTTTGGGATGAAGAAATGAGTGGAGAATCAAATTTCTCAGAACAAAGTATGATTCAAGTGGCTGCCGTTAGTGAAGAAAAAAACTACGGAAATGAAGTTGGAGATACTTGTCCAATCTGTCGTCAAGGAACAGTGGAAGATTTAGGCGGTTGCAATACTTGTATCAATTGTAACGCCCAATTAAAATGTGGTTTATAAAAAAAGGAGCTTGGACAATTTAATTTGTCCAATGCTCCTTTTTCTTTTTTTATTCGAATTCTTCTAATCCTTTTAATTGAGATTCTTGTTGTGTTTTGCGCCATTCAATAAAGCCACTTCCTAGACCTCTCAGTAAAACTTCACTCGTTCCAAGATTGGTTGCTAAAGGGATTTCATAAACATCACATAATCTTAGCAAGGCCGAAATATCTGGTTCATGTGGTTGGGGTGTTAAAGGATCTCTCAAAAATATAACTAAATCTATTTTATTATCAGATACATAAGCTCCGATTTGTTGATCTCCTCCAAGTGGACCAGATTTAAAACGATGGACATTTAAACCAGTTGCATCAATAATGCGTTGTCCGGTTGTCCCTGTAGCAAATATTTGATGCTCTTTAATAATTTCTCGATAAGCTGTGGTCAATCTTACCATTTCATCTTTTTTCTTATCATGTGCAATAAAAGCAATATTCATATCCGGTTTCAACTCCTTTCAAAAAGCTGTTTAGCTAATAGTAACATGTACTTGATAAAAAGATAAGTTTATATAACCGGTTTCATTAGTAATAGAAAATCCCTTTTACTTGAAGTGCTTTTTTGTCTGCGTTAAAATAAGCATTGTTAAACTTAAACTATTAGGAAAGAGGGATTGTACATGGGAAAGAAAATTGCAACAGTCGTTACCAATTTATTTGAAGATGTCGAATTCACATCGCCAAAGGAAGCTTTAATAAATGCAGGACACCAAGTGATTACAATTGAGAAAAAAGCAGGCAATACAGTTACAGGAAAAAAAGGGGAAGCTACCATTACCATTGATAAAGGGATTGATGACGTTTCACCAGAAGATTTTGATGCATTATTGATTCCAGGAGGTTTTTCACCTGATCAATTAAGATCTGATGATCGATTTTTAGCTTTTACTAAAGCTTTTTCTGATGCAAAAAAACCTATTTTTTCAATTTGCCACGGACCTCAACTTCTTATTAACGCTGAAGTAGTCAAAGGCAAAAAAATGACTGCTGTCAAACAAGTTGGCGTTGATCTAAAAAATGCAGGTGCTTTATTCGAAGATAGCGAAGTTGTAGAAGACGAGAGCGGCATCATTTCTAGTCGTACACCTGAAGACCTTCCCGCTTTCAACAAAGCAATCATAAAGGCTTTAGCTGGTTGATCCTAAACAAGATTTTTTTAATTGAATTCAATTAAAATTTTCACTTTCCTATCATAGTCTATTAAATATCCTATGATAAAATAAAGAAGTTGTTAAATAGTACTGAATTTATTTTCACTCTCTTTTCTCCCCCTATTGAAAAGAGTCTTACCCCCTTAGCTATCTCTTAATTGAGATAGCTTTTTTATCTTTTATCATTACCTTAAGGGATATATATAAATTTCATCTCATTTTCTTCATAACATATCGTTATAGTTTACTTATACCAATAACAACCAACTTTTTTATATTGCCTTTTCTCCTCCAAAGTAAATGGCAATGACTCCTCTACCACCCTTTTTATATGGGTGGTTTTTTTACCTAAAATAATATTGCTCTACTAATATTTTAATATTACTTACTTTTTTTCAAGCTCCTAACTTGACAAAAGCAAAAAAACATTGGTATACTTACAGAAACAAACAAGTGGTTACTTGCCTAACTTGCTTGTTTCATCCATTATGTTAAAAATACTTATTAGGAGGAATGTTATGGATTTTAGAACAAAAAAATTAGATTCCATTATATCACAGTTCAACAGTACCGCAGAAACAGGGTTATCCCCGAAGGAAGTAGGAGAACACAAAAAACAATTTGGTGCCAACCAATTTGATGAAGAGGAAAGTGTTTCTTTATTTTCAAAGATTCTTGATCAATTAAAAGATGTCACCGTTATTATCTTGATCCTTGCCGGAATTATCTCCACGTATATTGCCATTACTGAACACCCCGACGATTTCTCAGAACCTATTGTAATCTTCTCTATTATTGTCATCAATGTTGTTATTGCTCTTAGGCAGGAAGGAAAAGCTGAAAAAGCTTTGGATTCATTGCAAAGTCTATCTGCTCCACAAGCACGCGTTATAAGAGATGGTCAAGAAGACGTTATTGACGCTGCCGAGTTAGTACCAGGAGACATTATACTATTAGAAGCAGGTGATCAAATACCTGCAGATGCTCGTTTAATTTCTAGTAGTGATTTACAAGTCGAAGAGTCTGCATTAACTGGTGAAAGTATGCCTGTCGAAAAAGACGAAAATGCAGAAATTGAAGAAGACAGCCCTGTTGGTGATGTATTTAATACTGTTTTTTCTGGAACCTTGGTTACCAATGGACGAGCAAAAGCTATTGTTGTAACAACTGGTATGGACACAGAAATGGGTTCTGTTGCAAACTTATTGAACAGTACCAAACAAGGAAAAACACCTTTACAATCTAGAATGGATAGTTTAGGAAAACAAGTAAGTGTCATCGCTTTAATTGCTGGGGTTATTATTTTCATTTTAAGCTTCCTTCAAGGAGAAGCATTTATCCTTAGCTTAATGACTGCTGTATCACTTGCTGTTGCAGCCGTTCCTGAAACCTTACCTGTTATCGTCACTATTTCATTAGCTAATGGTGTGAAAAATATGGTAGATCGCAATGCGATTATCCGAACCATCCCTTCCGTTGAAACACTGGGTAGTGCTTCTGTTATTGCTTCAGATAAAACAGGAACGTTAACTCAAAATCAAATGACCATTCAAAAACTTTGGGCTTTTCCTCATGAACCAATAAATGTAAAAAATGAGTTTGGTGATGATGAAAAATGGGTTCTTAAGATGATGAGCCTAGCCTCAAATGCGACTATTGAAGATCGTGATGGCGAGGAAGTTATTAGTGGAGATCCTACTGAAACAGCGATTATCCGCTTGTTACAGAAAAAAGGACTTCAAAAAGATGATTTAGATAAGTCTTACCCACGTGTACACGAGATACCTTTTGATTCTAGTCGTAAGTTGATGACGACTGTTCATGAGATAGATGGTCATTACATTTCCATTACTAAGGGAGCTTTTGATCGTTTACCAGTTGAATTTTCGTCTATTACAGATGAAGCAGGTCAAAATGCACGAGATATCCATGACTCATTTGCTAATGATGCTTTACGCGTTATCGCTGTTGGATATAAAACATACGATACACTTCCAGAAGATTTAAGTCCCGAAGAACTTGAAGATGGGATTACATTTGCTGGGATTGTCGGAATGATTGATCCTCCAAGAGAAGAAAGTATTCAAGCAGTTAAAGAAGCCAAGTCAGCAGGCATTAAAACCATTATGATTACTGGTGACCATGCTGCTACAGCTTCTGCTATCGCTAAACAAATCGGTATTTTTGAAGAAGGCGATAAAGCAATCACAGGTGCTGAATTAGGTAAACTTTCAGACGAAAAACTAAAAGAAACAATTCGTGATTATTCCGTTTATGCACGTGTTTCTCCTGAAGACAAGATTCGAATCGTTAAAGCTTGGCAATCACATGGAGAAGTTGTAGCCATGACCGGAGACGGTGTCAATGATGCACCAGCCTTAAAAGCGGCTGATGTTGGTACTGCTATGGGAATTACCGGTACTGAGGTTGCTAAAAGTGCTTCTGACATGATCTTGACCGATGACAAATTTGATACCATTGTTCATGCTGTTGAAGAAGGACGACGTGTTTACGAAAACATCAAAAAAACTGTATACTTTTTATTATCATGTAACATTTCAGAAATTCTCATTATGTTAATTGCTGTTATTATGGGCTGGGGATTACCAGTCATTGCTATCCAACTACTATTTGTTAATGTAGTAGCGGATGGAATTCCTGGTTTTGCATTGAGCAAAGAAAAAGCTGATCCGACTATTATGGATAATGAACCAACAGCTAAAGGTGAAAGTATCTTCGCTAAAGGCGGCTATCGGAATATTGCAATTGCAGCTTTAACGTTCACAATTACGACTCTTATTGGTTTCTACGTGGGTTCATTTATTGATATCGATTCTACAATCTCCGCAAGTCATGACGTTGGTCAAACAATGGCTTTCTTAATTCTTGGTTGGTCTTCTGTACTGCACATTTTCAATGCACGCAGTAAAGAATCTATTTTCAAAGTTGGGATTACATCCAACATGAACTTGTTCTGGTTAGCAATGCTCTCAATTGCATTGATTACCCTCGTGGCTACTGTGCCATTCTTAGCTGGTATTTTTAACTTAGTTGCTATTAGTATAACGCATTGGATAATTGCTATTGGACTATCTCTTACTATTCTTATAGTAGTTGAACTTCAAAAATTCATTATGCGTAAAATGAATAAAATATTTTAAGTTATCAGAAAAAACTAAAGAAAGAAGAAAAGGTCCTAGGCATTTGCCAGGGCCTTTCTTTTGGTTCTTTAACAAATACTGTTGGTACGATAAAATAATTTTTTTCTGGAATGGATGGGTTTGATTGTAGCCACGGGACCGTCTGAAGCCTGAGATTCATAATCTTTAGACTTTCAAGTCTACAAGCACTCCCTATTCCTCCAAAATTTTGGTTAATCGATTTAAATGATTTATCAACATTAACAAATATACAGCCTTTCTTCTTTTATCTCTTTAGTTTGTCTCTTAAGTCAAAAGCCAGAAAAAATAGTTTTTTACCTTAGAAACTGGTAGAATAAATGGAATAGACTGTCTTACTGATTAATGAACAAACTCATTAGACTAAACCGAATTTTTTAGGGTTATTAAGTATAGAATGGATGAAAAAAATGACGACTACTTCTCGACAATTATTATCTTCATGTAAACGGATAATTGTAAAGGTTGGAACCAGCACGATCATGTATGCCAATGGTGCCATCAATTTACAACGTTTAGAAAAATTAGCTTTTGTTTTATCTGATTTAAATAATCAAGGAAAAGAAATTATTTTAGTCTCTTCTGGAGCTGTAGGGGTCGGAATTTCTCGCTTGCAATTAACCGAACGACCAAAGACCATCCCTGAACAGCAAGCTGTAGCGTCAGTGGGTCAAACTGAATTAATGAATTTATATAGTAAATTCTTTTATGGCTATGGCCAAATTATCGGCCAAGTTTTGATGACCCGCGATATAATCGAGTTTCCAACTAGCCGACTAAATGCAATCAACACCTTTGAACAGTTGCTTGTAAAGGGTATCATTCCTATCGTAAATGAAAATGATACTGTTGCAGTAGATGAACTAGATCATTTGACTAAATTTGGTGATAATGATCGCTTGTCTGCTATTGTTGCTGAAATTACTGATGCTGATTTATTGATTATGTTATCAGATATCGATGGTTTTTATAATAAAAACCCCGGTGATGAACCAGATGCAGTTCTTTTTCACGAAATTCATGCTGTCACAGATGAGTTATATACTCTTGCTGGTGGAAAAGGATCACGCTTTGGAACTGGCGGTATGTCTAGTAAACTAGTAGCTGCTGATCATATCTTAAAAAACACTAGCCGAATGGTATTGGCTAATGGTGAAGATCCTACAATTATTTTTGATATTATTGCAGGCAAAGAAATCGGAACATTATTTTCTGCCAACTAAATTAGAAAGGGTGTCTTTATGGAAACCTTGATTCAATTAGGTGAAAAAGCAAAGAAAGCGGCTCGCTCACTTGCAAAAGCTACAACATCTGAAAAAAACGAAGCCTTAAAATTAATGAGCCAAGCTTTGATCGATCATACAGAAACCATCCTCACAGCAAATGCATCAGATTTAACTAATGCTAAAGAAAATGGGATATCAGAAAATATGGTAGACCGTTTGATTCTAACGGAAGAACGCATTCAAGCAATGGCTGATGGTATTATTGAAATAGCTGATTTACCAGATCCAATCGGAAAAGTCGATGGCATGTGGAAAAACGAAGCTGGTCTAACGATTGGCAAACAACGCGTTCCTTTAGGCGTTATTGGAATCATTTATGAATCTCGTCCAAATGTGACCACTGATGCTGGATCTTTATGTTTTAAAGCTGGCAATGCGGTTATTTTACGCGGTGGTAAGGAAGCTATCCACTCAAACAAAGCATTAGTCCGCGTCTTGCAAGATGCACTTAAACCAACTCTATTTCCTTCTACCGTAATTCAATTAGTTGAAGATACGACACGTGAAAGTTCAACAGAAATGATGCGATTAAATCGTTACTTGGACGTTTTGATTCCTCGCGGCGGCTCAAAATTGATTCAAACAGTTATGAACACAGCTACAGTACCCGTAATTGAAACAGGTACTGGAAACTGCCACGTGTATATTGATAAAGATGCCCAATTGAAAATGGCATCTGATATTATTGTTAATGCCAAATGTTCTAGGCCTTCCGTATGCAACGCTGCTGAAACGTTGTTGATCCATGAAGATGTAGCAGAAACTTTCTTACCCGTTATCGAAAAAGCATTGGCTCCTTGGAATGTTGAATTAAGAGCCGATGAAAAAGCTCTTTCTTACTTACAAAAGGCCGTTCCGGCTACTCAAGAGGATTGGGAAACTGAATTTTTAGATTTCATTTTAGCTGTTAAAGTAGTTTCCTCTTTAGATGAAGCAATTGAACACATTGATCGCTATAGTACGGGTCACTCTGAAGCAATCGTGACCGATAATTACGCTGCTGGTCTTCAATTTCATCGTGAGGTAGACTCTGCTGCTGTTTACATCAATGCCTCTACTCGTTTCACAGATGGTTTTGAATTTGGTTTTGGTGCCGAAATTGGGATAAGCACTCAAAAGTTACATGCCCGTGGCCCAATGGGTCTAAATGAATTAACTTCATCAAAATACATCATTTTTGGAGAAGGTCAAATTCGTTAGAACAGGAATTCAGTCAAAAACAGATGGACACAACCTAGTCTCACACCAAAAAAGCTCACTTTTCTATTGAAGAGTGAGCTTTTTTGGTTCAATCTATATTTGGAGGCGAAATTGATGTGAAGTTGCCAATTTTTTTGCTTTATTAACCTTTTCACCTTATTCTTCTAATTGGATCCCCCTAGGCTCTACGCTAGTTGAAAAAACAATTTGCGTAGAGGTTTTACCAAACTGTTGAAGCTCGCCAATAAATTTATCCAATTCAACAGTACTTGGAAAAGAAACCTTTAAAAGCATCGAATACTCTCCAGTTACACAATTACATTCTAATATATTTGGGCATTCCTTAACAAATGGATAAAATATAGGTTTTTGCTTAGGACTTAATTCGAGATTTATAAAGGCTGTAATATGATAACCGAGTTTATGTAAGTTTACTTGAGCAGCATAACCTGTAATAATCCCCTCTTTCTCAAGACGAGAGATTCGTGCAGAAACGGCTGGAGAAGATAAAAATGTCTTAGCTGCAATTACTTTCAATGATGCTCTTGCATTATCTTCTAGTAGTTGAATAATCTGTTTATCAATCCTATCCATTTTATCCCTTCCTTTTCAAAGAATCATCTTTATATTAAAATTATACAGAATGAAGAAGACATTTCAAGTCAAACCTTTCCTCTACTTAATAAAATAAAGTTTAATAAGGAATATTAGGACTTTTATAATTTCAAAACAACCTATACCAATTAATTGTTTTTTTCTTTTTGATACCCATTTACTCCCTGTTTCAAGCATGGTATCTTTTTAATTATATTTAAACAATACATTGAAGGAGCGTGACAAAGACCATGCATACACGAATAGAATTTGACTCAATTGGTAGCTTGCCCGTTTCATGTGAAGCTTATTATGGAGTGCAGTCTTTAAGGGCTAAAAATAATTTTTCAATATCTGGAGAAATGATGCATCCTACCTTCATAAAAAAATTAGCTATTATAAAAAAAATAGCTGCTATTACTAATTATCAAGAAAAAAATCTATCCTCTACTATTAAAGATGCTATCTGCAAAGCAAGCGATGAAATTATTGCCGGAAAATTTCAAGCTGATTTTATTGTCGATACTATCCAAGGAGGTGCCGGAACTTCTGCAAATATGAATATGAATGAAGTTCTTGCACACCGAGCTAGTGAAATTTTGGGCGGAACAAAAGAAACTTATGATTTGGTTCACCCAAATGATCATGTTAACTGTTCTCAATCAACAAATGATGTTTTTCCAACAGCTGGAAAACTAACGGTTCTTGAACTTATGCCACAACTTATTTCGAGTCTTTTATATTTAGAAGAATTGTTGGAACAAAAGTCTATTGAATTTTCGGACGTCATTAAAATGGGCAGAACTCAATTACAAGATGCAGTTCCTACAACTTTGGGGCATTCTTTCAAAGCCTATCATTCTGCTATTCATCGCGATATTCATCATTTAATTGCCATCATGGGTGAAATGCATACCCTTAATATTGGTGCTACAGCTATCGGAAACGGCATAAATGCCTCTTCCGGTTACTCCTCGATTATTGTCAAAAATCTTGCTTCTGAACTACAGCTTCCCTTAAAACAATCTGATGATCTGTACGATGGCACTCAAAATGTGGATGGATTTGTTCGCGTTTCAGGAGTCGTAAAGACAGCCGCTGTCACGCTCTCAAAAATGTGCAATGATCTTCGATTATTATCTAGCGGCCCCAAAGCAGGATTTGGTGAAATTAATTTGCCAGCTAAGCAAAATGGCTCATCCATCATGCCTGGAAAAGTCAACCCAGTCATTCCTGAGGTTGTTTCTCAAGTCGCTTTTCAAATTATCGGTAATGATGTGACTATTACTATGGCTGCCGAATCCGGTCAACTCGAATTAAATCCATTTGAGCCTATTATTTTCCGTAATCTTTTCAGCTCTATTGAACTGCTAACTAATGCTGTAATGACATTAGCAGATAATTGCATTAGTGGAATCACTGTCAATGAGGCACATTGTCGGAACCAAGTTGAGCAAAGTCCTGGGATTGCCACTGTTCTTTGTCCGTTTATCGGCTACAAAAAAGCAAGTGAAGTAGCCAAGGAAGCCTTAACAACCGGTAGCTCTATTCGACATATCCTGATTAAAAGAAACTGGCTAAGTGAAGAAAAAATCGATGAAATACTTAATTTAAGAAACATAGCTGAAGGAATCATCCCGTCAAATGATGCCAACTTTAGGGTGCTGACAGAACTGTATTAACGAGTAGCAACTACCAGTGATCATTATTGTTTATAAACAGAATCATCTAAGGTTTTGGTTTTATGAGTAAAACTCATTTATTAAAATTTGAATTTGCTTTATACTTATTAAGGTTACCGTTCTTTTTATTGATCTTGGACAAGTTAACCAAAAGTAGTATAAAGAATTTTTATAAAACGTAATCTACCTCATGCAATATTAGTGCTTAAATATAAATTAGTTCATACATCTAGTTGCATACGAAAAGGATGAGAATCAATGGCCAAAACAAAAAAAATTGCAGTAGTTGGTGGTGGTATTGTAGGAGCTACTACTGCCTTTTACCTTAGTCAAAAAAATTATACAGTGGATATTTACGATGATGGTGTGGGACAAGCTACTTCTGCTGCTGCTGGAATCATCTGTCCTTGGTTATCTCAGCGACGAAACAAAGAATGGTACCAATTAGCTTCTAAAGGAGCGGCTTTTTACCCCCAATTGATGCGGGATTTAAATGAACCTCTTGATGATTCAGATATTTACCAACAAGTAGGAACACTTGTCTTCAAAAAAAAGGCAAGCTTACTAGAAAAATTAGAGAAAATAGCTCTTAAACGCCTTGAAGATGCTCCAGAAATGGGAGAGATCTCACTTCTATCTCCCAAAGAAATCAAAGCTAAATTTCCATTGTATGATTCAGAAGAATCAGCTTTATTTGCTTCAGGAGGCGCACGTGTCGATGGTTCTCTATTGACCAAAAAGCTAATTGATCAAGCCATCTCAAATGGTGCACATTATTATCCTGATAAGATAGCTCTATCTCAAACCAATTCAACTAACTATCTTATCCGCTCTACCACTCAGGAAAAAACTTATGATACAGTTGTTTTAGCAGTAGGAGCATGGTTACCTGAATTACTCGATCCACTTCATTTAGCTGTCGATATTCGTCCTCAAAAAGGACAACTGGTCCAGCTTCATTTACCAGAAGATATGTCCCAATGGCCTGTTATTATGCCAGAGGGTGAAAAAGATATTATTCCTTTTGCAAATGGGAAAATAATCGTAGGAGCTACACATGAAAATGATTGCGGCTATGACTTAACACCTACTAAAGAAAAATTAAACCTTATGTTAGAAGAAGCGATAGAGCTTGCTCCCGGATTAAAAAATGCTACCATTACAGGAATTCGCGTAGGGACGAGAGCCTACACTTCTGATTTTGCTCCATTTTTTGGAGTAGTTCCCGATCACCCCAACCTTTTAACAGCTAGTGGTTTAGGTTCATCTGGGTTGACTTTTGGGCCTTTAATTGGTCATATGCTAAGTCAAATTATCTCAGGCGACTCTACTGACTTGCCATTAGCTGATTACCCTGTTGAACGTTACATTAAAAGAAGCTAGCAAAATAAACTGAACTGTATAAAGTAACCACTAAAAAGTGGAACTTTATCAGTCTTTTTTTGCCATGATCCAGGGACTATGTTACCAGATATTAAAAAGATTATTATTTATGCAGAGTAATTTTTTAATTAAACGTGTAATCTATTAATATTTGCAATTTTTCCAGTTTATAAATCTCCTGTTTACACTCATCACTTCCAGGTACGATAACCCCAGTCTCCAAACCTATTCTTTGAATTTAAAAAAACAATATACAATAATAATGATGCAATCGGTCACAAAAAAGATAGGAAGAGTGGGAGAAAGGAAGATGACAAATGTATAAAAAAGCTGCATTGTATTTGACAGCATTATTTAGTTTAGGTTTACTATCAGCTTGCGGGACAAATGAAGAAGATTCTTCATTGAGCAGTACAGCTTCAAGTGTAACGAGTTCAACTGTAAGCAGTGAGACTGCCCAAAACAGTGACGCAACGGAAAATGTCGGTTCTCCGCTTGGGATCAATCCAGTTGTCTTCAATACTTCTTTCGGTACCGCTATCAGCATGTATTTTGATACCTTCCCTGATTCATATATTGAATCAGTTGCAATGGAAGAAAATGATGATGGACGATACGAGTACAAAATTGATGGTTTTGATAGTGAAAATGAGTACGATCTGACCATTTATGCTGACAACGGATCTATCCTTAAACAAAACCAAGAGCAAAACGAAAATGGTGACCAAACGAAATTGATACTAGAAGATCTGATTACATAAAGCGCAGCTATGTCTACAACACTTGGAGAAAGCTTTACGGCTTCTGTCAAAAGCTTGAAGTTGGAAACAATAGACGACAAGCCGGTCTACACAATCAGTATCGATAAAAATGTCGATGAGGCCGAATCATCTGACTAATCAGAAGTCTTGATCAATGCTGAAACTGGAGAAGTAATTAAATCAGATTGATTTTTTTCTCCTGTTAGAGTTTTTTCATGCAAAAGAGCTACAAGAAACCCAGATCTGGTTTCTTGTAGCTCTTTACATTTATTAGCTGATTCTCAAAAAGAAACAGTATAACTCTGTCATAAATATTAGCTTATATAAGCTTACTCTGTCACTACTTTGTATTCACCCGTTAATGGATCCATCTTTTGTAACTCTTTTGTTGTTAAATCATATTTAAACATCCCTACCATATTTGAAATTCCTACACCATCTACTTCGTGTGAATGGCGGATTTCAATAGTATATGTTTGTTCATCTGTTTTAGTTGCATAAAATTGATTGTCTTCTGCAGCTATCCCAGAAATTGCAACTACTTGGTTCAATACTTCCGTCATCTCTTCTTCTGGTGTTGCTTGTGTTGTTTCTTTAAGTACTTCTTCTACTTCAGCTTCTTTATCGCTTATCCAAGTACTAATTTCATCATCTGATACAGTATTAATGTCTTTCCCTGTTGCTTCTGTAAATTCAGAATTCGCTAAATCTGATGTCCGCTCTGTTTTATAAGTTGATTTTTCTATGATTGCGGTAGCTTCTTCATCAGCTTGTGCTTCTTCAGCTTGAACAAGATTGATTTTTTCTTCCAAGCTTACAGCTTTTATTTTAAGTTCCTCGTACTGTGACAAGTCATTTTGAAGCAATAGTCCAATTGTACCAGCTGCTTCATCATATTTTCCAGCATCATATTGAGCTAATCCATCTGTATAAATTTCGTTATATTCTTCTTGCAACGAAATTTCTTCCGTTGAAGATTCTTCTGCTTGTGAAGACGTTGACTCAGATACAACTGATTCAGCTTGTATTGTTTCAGTTGATGTTCCTTCTTCTCCATTATTTGTTCCACAAGCACTTAATACCAATAGACCTAAAGAGATGATCATTAGATTACTCCACTTTTTCTTCATTTCTTTTCCCCCTTATAAGACTTATTTTCTTCTTCATTATACCTTATTTTATCCATACTCCACATTAATTTTCATAATTTCATACTTTCTGTCTTGAATTGATCTTAAAAAGAATCATTTTAAAATTCATCCATAAAGGTGGACTATAAAAACGTACTTCTGTTATAGTTGGGTTTGCTTTAGCTAATGCTAGCTAAGTTTATTTGTAAGGAGGAGAAAAATATGAAAAAATTTATGGATGAGTTTAAAGAATTTGCCTTTCGTGGAAATGTTCTTGATTTAGCCGTGGGGCTTGTCATTGGTTCTGCATTTACTGGCATTGTTACTGCTCTTGTAAACTACATTATTATGCCCATTGTCGGTATTCTGTCTGGTGGAAAAGATATTCAAGGATTATCGATAGAAGTTGGCGGTGCTACCTTAGCATATGGCGCTTTCTTGCAAGCCGTTGTTGATTTCATTCTGATTGCATTTGTTATTTTTATTTTCATTAAAATCATCAATAATGCAGCGAATAAATTCAAAAAGACAGAAGATATTAGTGAGGAAATTGAAATTCCAGCAGCTGAAAAATACCTTAAAGAAATTCGTGATTTATTAGCAGACGATAAAATAAACCATGACGATCACTAATTACTAATTAGATTCACTGTGTTAACCCACGTAATAGTACTACTAAAAAATAGCTACCCTCTTTTCGGAAATACTTTTCCACAAAGAGGGTAGCTGTTTTTAGTTGTCTTTATGTTAAAATTCATGAAAAGCTGCATAGACTTCTTGCTTTTTTAAACCTCTTAGTTTAGCTACTTCTTTAATAGCGTCTTTACTAGTAAATGCCATTTCAGTGATCATCAAATCAACGTGTTCCTTTAAAGACAAGCTTTCCCAACTTGTATCTTCTTCTGCTAAAAGTGATCCTGCACTATTTCCTTCAACGATCAAACAAAATTCGCCTCTTATTTCATTTGTCATTGACCATTCAATTGTTTCTTCAATCGTGCCTCTTATAAATTCTTCGTATCGTTTCGTCAGTTCGCGACAACAAACGATCCTTCGATTCATTCCAAAAACGGTTGACATGTTTTTTAAAACCTCTTTTAAACGATGTGGCGATTCATATAAAATAATCGTTTCAGGTCGATGATTCAATTCTTCTAAAGCCATTATCTGGTCTTTTTTCTTGCGCGGTAAAAAACCAAAAAAGTAAAAAGGCTGTGGGCTTATTCCAGATGCAACTAGTGCAGTTAATCCGGCACTCGCTCCTGGTAAAGGAATGACCGAGATTCCAGCTTGAATACAGGCTACAACTAACTCGTGTCCAGGATCACTAATAGACGGCATTCCTGCGTCACTCACTTGTGCAATTGTTATACCCGCTTCTAATTTTTCAATTAATTGAATAATTCTTTCTTGTGTATTGTGCTCATGAAAGCTAATTTGAGGTGTTTTTATTTCATAATGATTTAGTAATTTTTGAGTCGTACGTGTATCCTCAGAAGCAATCAAATCGACTTCTTTCAGTAACCTTACTCCTCTAAATGTCATATCCTCTAAATTTCCAATAGGAGTGGGGATAAGGTATAAACTTCCACCCTGAGTTTGCTCAAAACTTTTTTGACTCTGCATTTTTTTCACCTTCCTTTACTTCCATTTTTTGCATGATTAATAAACAAGGCATTGTTGTTTGAATAGGAAATTTAACACCCTGATTTATTAAATAATCTAGTTTGTTTTTCCTTGTTTGTTTCTTAAAAGCATATTCCGCTTTTGTAGCTTCACTTCTAGTTCCATAGCCCTCAGCATAAAATAGCTTCACGGGTCTTCTTGTTTGTGGCTTTGTATATTTAGCTCCGGCTCCCTGATTATGTTCCAGTTCTCTTCTCGTAAGATCCGTTGTATATCCACCATAAAAACTTCCGTCCTGACAATACAAGACATAAAAATAACTAATGGATTCCATAGAGCATCTCTCTCACTTCTGGCAAATAATCATTGGCTTCACTGTAAACAAAAAGTGGCGGTAAAACGCGAAAACCTGCATCTTTTCCATTCTTTATGCCTTCAATTAATAATGTGTTAGCTTCTTTTCCGTCTTTAGGATAAACTAAACGCATTTTTTTAGGAGCAATCTGATACTTTTTCATTGTTTCTAAGATCTCAATCAATCGATCTGGCCGATGAACAAAATAAGCTTTTCCATTCATTTTTAGTAACTCACTTGAGACCCTCATGACCTCATCCAGGTTTGTTTGCAGCTCATGTCTGGCGATAGCCAAATGGGAATTAGGATTCTTTATACTTTTTTCTCCCACAGCAAAGTACGGTGGGTTACACGTTAACGTATCTACCGTATCTTTTTTAACCCACTTAGTCGCATCACTTAAATCTCCATGTTTAATAGAAACTTGATCTGCTAAATCATTCATTTGAATGGTTCTATTGGCCATATCAACTAATCTTTCTTGTATTTCAATTCCAATAATAGAGCTGCTTGTTTTTTGACTGAGCAACAAGCCGACAACGCCATTCCCTGCACATAAATCAACAATTTTTGCACGATCATGTTTTGCTGGTTGAGCAAAATCTGCCAGTAACACTGCGTCTAATGAAAATGAAAAAACGGACGGACTTTGGATAATGGATAAGTTATGACTGAGCAATTGATCCATTCGTTCGTCACCTTGCAGCCACTGATTCATTATTGACACTTCCTTCAATTATAATCATTTTTTACTATACCATATGGTGAACTGCTTTAACATGAAATAAGTAAAACCAACTCTCACCAAATTTAATCTTCGACCTTCAAAATAATTTTCCCACTATTTTTATTATCTTCCATATAACGATGAGCTTTTGCTGCGTCATCTAATAAGAAAACAGTATCTACAATCGGCTTGATCAAGTCTTTTTCAAAATAAGGCATAACATGTTCAACAAACTCATTCGTTAATTTTGCCTTATAGTCATCACTTCTAGAAGTCAAAAGAGTTCCTTTTAACGTAATTCGTTTTTGTAGTAACTTGCCTAAGTTGATATTTTCAACTATTGCCCCACCCAATACACCAATAAGTACCCAGCGTCCATCTATTTTCAGACTCGTTAAATTTTTTTCCCAGTATGAAGCACCGATAAAATCTAATATTAAATCAACGCCCTTTTGCTCTGTATAATTCAAAACAATCTGATCAAACTCTTCTTCTTTATAATTGATCACTTTATCTGCGCCTAATTCTTTACAAAATTGCAATTTTTCATTTGAACCAGCTGTTACGATAACCCGTGCCTTAGTCATTTTTTTTGCCAATTGAATCGCTGCCGTTCCCACACCGCTGGCTCCTGCATGAATCAAAACAGTCTCATCTGGCTTTAACTCTCCTAACCAGTATAGTGTTTGGTAAGCTGTTAGAAAAACTTCTGGAATCGCTGCTGCTGATTCAAAACTCATATTATCTGGTATACGTATAGCTCGATTAGACGGCATAACGACATACTCTGCATACCCACCATGATTTACTAACCCTGCAACACGAGTCCCAGGAACCAATTGGTTGTCAGAATTGTTGCTATTTTCAACCACAACTCCTGCGACCTCAACTCCTAATATTGGATAAGGCTCAGCCAATTGTTTGTTTTCACGTGTCATAATATCTGTCCTATTTACAGCACTTGCTTTAACTTGTATCAAGAGATCTCCTTCATTAAGCTTAGGTATCGTATATTCTTTAATTTCTAATTGTTCAGAATTACCCGGATTTTTGATTGAGATAGCTTTCATTACTTTTATCGACTCCTTATTGTAGCTTGAATTTTACTCCTTTAATTGAATTGTATCTTCTGAATTTTTTTAAGACTAAGTAAATCAATAACTTATTAATCAAAATAATGGTAAATAACAAAAAACCTGTAGCCATTTTCATTACGGTTACAAGTTTTTTTATCAAATTCATGTTTTATCTTCTTTCACCATAAATAACATCTAAACAAAAGGCACATGGTTCATCATTCACTCTTCTTGAACCGTAAAAAACATTGCACACATGAAACCCATCTTCATACAACTTTTCAAGATTTAAACGTGATTTACTCATTTCTGGTTCTACAACTTCCTCATCTGATTGTTGCTGCTTTTCAAGATCACTCAAACGGTCTCTCAAGTGTTGATTTTCAATGCGGAGAGTAGCGTTTTCTTCGACTAATGTTTCAACCTCTTTTTTAATTTTAGAAATCTGGTGGAGAGTTGTATCAGTATCAAGTTCTATTTGAGTAAAACTATCATATAAAGTTTTTTTGTCCATCCATTTTTCACCCACTCTTTACTATGATCATTGTTTTAATCATCTTTTATACCTTTTATTTTATTAATTGTAAAACAAGCTGTTCAAAAACACCTTGCGCATTGACATTGCTTTCTAGTTTTTTACGACTAAGTAAGACGGATTCAATAGCTTGTATTGTTCCTTTTCCCGTACCTACTGCTTTAATGTGATCAAGTTCTTTTTGATAACGTGCATAAGCCAGTACATCAATTGTGTGATAGTGCATCATCAATACATCTCGGTAGGCCAATAAAATCAAATCCAGCAATCTTCTGTGTGCATCGCGATCTTTAAAATGAGGCATAATAGTCGTCTGTACATAAATAAAACTTTGACTATCTTTATTTGTAATCAGTGTAAACCATTTCCAAGCGATTGTTTTTGCCTCTTGAAACCACTCATTTCCATTCATTTCGAGTGCTTCTTCTACACTATTAGTCAATTGTACCAATAAAGAAGCCTGATTAATAGAAAGTCCTTTAGTTTCGAGCTCTGCCATTAATTTTTTTTTAGTCAACGATTGAAAATGAATCAGTTGACACCTAGATAAAATAGTTGGAAGAATCCGTTGCTTAGCGGTAGTTAATAAAAAGGCCACTGCGCTTCCTTCAGGTTCTTCTAAGAATTTAAGTAAACTGTTTGCCGCACCGGTGGTCATTTTTTCAACATCTTCGATAATAAAAATCTTTTGGTGACTTTCCACACCACTTTTTGAAAATTCAGCTTTTAAATTGCGAACTTGTTCTACTTTTATAGATAAGCCATCTGGTATAATTTCAATTACATCCGGATGTTGATGTTCAAAGACTCGACGACAATTTTCACAACTTTCGCAAGGAATATTTTCTGACCCTTTTTGGCAAAGCAAACTAGCTGCTAGCCATAAACTCAGCTCTTTTTTTCCTGCTCCTGAAACACCTTCAAAAAGGTACGCATGAGCCAATTGTTTCTGCTGTACTGTTTTTTTAAATTGTTTGAACAATATAGGCTGTAGCCAATTTAATTTTTCTTCGATATTCATCACGACCCGCTTTTAAAATTGTTGAAATTGATCAACAGGCAATACAAATACAGTAGCTCCACCAACTTGAACTTCTACTGGATAAGGCATATTTGTTTCCATTGAAACATCTACGCTAACAGGAGGAGTCATAAATTGTTCTCTTGATTGGCAATTTCTACGAATAAGATCTAATACTTCATCTATACGTTCTTCTTCGATTCCTATAATAAATGTTGTGTTGCCAGCTTTTAAAAAGCCTCCTGTTGTTGAAAGCTTAGTTGCTCGTATTCCCGCATCTACAAATTCATTCGACAAACGTCCTCCATCTTTATCTTGGACTATAGCTAATATTAACTTCATTTAAAATCAACTCCTCTTCCTTTTTATCCTGTGATGTTTCTAATAATAACTTGATAACAATCTTCAACAACTTTTTCTAATTCTTGACTTGCATCGATTTGAACGACTCTATCAGACTGTTCTTTTGCAATATCTAAATAGGCAGACCGAACTTTTTCATGAAACGTTAATGTCTCTTGGTCTAAACGATCAAACTGACGATTTTTCTTATTTTGATTGATCCGTTCCAAACCTAAATGTGCCTCTATATCTAAGTAGAGCGTTAGGTCAGGAGAAAGATTTCCTGTTGCAAATTGATTGATTTCTGCTACTTCAGAGACACCAATACCACGAGCCACACCTTGATAAGCCAATGAACTATCTACAAATCGGTCACATATAATTACTTTTCCGGCTTCTAAAGCTGGAATGATTTTTTCTATTAAATGCTGCCTTCTTGCGGCTGCATACAATAATGCTTCTGTGCGTATGTCCATTTCAGTGTTCTCTGGATTTAAAATAAGTTCACGAATTTCTTCGGCAATCCGACTGCCTCCAGGTTCTCTTGTTGCAACAATCTCTTGTTGAACTGTTTTAGCTAGCATTGGAATAAGTTTTTTTATAACGCTAGTTTTCCCTGCACCATCTGGACCTTCAATTGTAATAAATATTCCTTTCACTATTCTAAGCCCCTTACTTCTTCTTCTAGCTTTATAGCTATTCTCATTATACTGTATCTATGTCTGACAGTCTAATGGCTTTTACCCATTGCCAACAATAGCGTCAATCCTTTTCAGAAAAGACAGCAAGCTCCATACTATTTCCAAGTCCAACAACTCTCACCGACTGGCCTAAATAATCCTCCAAACATCTAATCTTCTCAATTGTTAGTCTTTCACCTTTCAATACAAAAGGGATTCCTGGTGGATAAGGCGTGATATTTTGTGCTGTAATTTTTCCTTCAGCTTTTGCTAAGGGAATTTGTTCAATTGTTCGACTTTTTTGAACCTCATAGCCTAAGTCTAGTTCTGAATAAGGTGCAATCAACAATGCCGTTTCCTTGTTATCGATCCATTCTTCTTTATACTGTATCAATTTTATAGTGAATGGTTTGCTAATTTCTGTTTCTTGCTTCAGAAGTGGAAACGTCAGTAGTATCGTAGTTTGATCCGTCTTTTCACCAAAGATGCCTTGTTTTTCTAATTGAGTAGCTAATGCTTCACCGCTATGATTTACCCAAGAAACCCTCACTTTTAACGGATCACTGCTTTGAAAGATTTTTAGACCCGCATTTTCAAATTGATTTTTCCATAAATCACGGTATTCTATCGTAGTTTTCAAGTCTTTTTCATTAAAAAATGCTAAAAAGTAACGTGCATACTCCAGCGAAAGCATCAGTGGGTAAGATGGACTGCTAGATTGGAAGATGTGCAAATAATAGTTAACTTTATTTTTCAAAGAAAGTGAGGCATGTCTTCCGATATGCAGATAAGCTGTCTGGGTAAAAGAAGGCAACATTTTATGTGCAGACTGCACGACCACATCTGCCCCTAAATCTAATGCCGAAGCAGGAAAAGGGTCTCCTAATGTAAAGTGCGGTCCATGGGCTTCATCTACTAAAACTAAGCACTTCCTTGTTCTAGCATAATCTATCAACTCTTTAAGAGGGTAAACCATTCCATCATATGTAGGGTACGTTACGATCAACGCCTTAACAGATGGGTACTCCTCAAATGCTTCTTCTAACCTTGCCAAAGAAATTCCCAAAGGTGTCGTATTTGATTGAGTCATTTCTGGTGTTAGAAAAATCGGTCGCAGTTCTGCTAATTCTAATGCATGAATAACCGATTGATGACAACTTCGATCAACAAATACCTGGTCTCCTTTATTCGTTGCACCCATGATCATGGCTAAATTGCCCACGGTTGAGCCATTTATTAAATAATAGCTTTTACTGCTACCATATAGTTTACTTAGCAATTCTTGACTTTCTTTTAAAATACCAACCGGTTCATGTAAATAATCCAATCCTGAAACTTCCGTTTGATCAAAAGGAAGCATCGAGTGAAAAGAAGCTAACGATTCATCCCAGTTTATACCGTTTTTATGTCCAGGAACATGAAAAGAGACCTTTTCCTTCTTTTGATGTTGATTTAAACTATCAAATAGAGGGCGACGATGTTGTTCTGCACTATTTTTTTTTTCATTCATCCTCGCTCCTCCTTAATTTTTGATTGCTATAATGTTTCTAAAGTTGATGTATCCCCTTTAATATGCCTTTTTTTGGCCTCTTTAAATAAATAGAAATACTTTGCTTCTGCTAATTTTGTTTGAGCAAATAATAGGCTATCTTTTTCAATGACCGAATACTCAATCTTTTTTGCGTATTCCCATTTCCCTTTTGTCTCTATCATTAATTTTAGCAAGGCTGCATCGTACTCTCTTCGTAATGCGTATTTCTTCTTGAACAGCATTATTCCAGCCTCCCTTCCTTACTACTTACTTTTTCTAAAGTTCTCTACGCCCTTCAACTGCTTTTAACAGGGTGATTTCATCCGCATACTCAATATCGCTTCCAACTGAAAGTCCATGAGCCAAACGCGTTACTTTAATTCCTGCTGGCTTGATCAGTCTAGATAAATACATAGCTGTTGCTTCACCCTCAGCAGTCGCATTTGTAGCAATAATCACTTCATTGATTTCATCAGACTGCAATCGTTTGATCAAACTCGGTATGTTGATGTCTTCTGGACCCGTTCCTTCTATTGGAGAAAGAACTCCTTGTAATACATGATACAACCCATGATACTCACGCATTCTTTCTAAAGCTATCACATCTTTTGGATCTTCTACAACTAAAACAACACTTCTATCACGTGATTTATCTTGACATATTTGACACGGATCTTCTTCTGTAATTTGGCCACAAATGGAGCAATAATGAAGATCTCTTTTTGCGCTGATCAACGATTTAGCAAAATCCGTTACGTCTTCTTCGCGCATATCAATCGTGAAAAAGGCTAAGCGAGCAGCTGTTTTCGCCCCAATTCCAGGTAGTTTCATATAGCTGTCCATTAATTTTGATATCGGTTCTGGATAGTGCATAGTCATTTCCTTTCTTATCCGTTATACAGGAATTATAGGATTCAAAAAACGGGACCCACAAGGAATCCCATCTTTAGTCATTATCTACTTCGTTGTGGTTTAAAGGCCGGGAATTCCTTTAGTGTATTTCCCCATGACAGCTTGTGTTTCTGCTTCTACTTTTTCTAAAGCATCATTCGTTGCCAAAATAATTAAATCTTGCAACATTTCAATATCATCAGGATCAACAGCTTCTGGTTTTATAGAAATATCTTTCATTTTCTTTTCTCCAGTCAACGTTACAGTGACCAAATCTCCATTAGTTGTTCCATTAAATTCTTTTACATTTAAATTCTCTTGAGATTTCGCCATTTCTTTTTGCATTTGTTGCATTTGTTTCATCATACCTTGCATATTTCCCATTCCACGCATCAATTACTCTTCCTTTCAATTGGTTGATTTTTAATCATTTCTTACTTCAACATTTTTTTCTCCAAACATTTCCATCGCTTCTGTTACAATCGTTTCCTCTTCATCTGGCTCTGGTAGAGCCGTTTCTAAACTAGCTAAATTTTCTTGTTCAAAATCAAAGTCCACTTGGATCTCATCTTTACTACCAGAAGCAGAAGGGGAAGACACTTTTTCTACAGGGGCTTTCTTCACTAATGTTTTATTTTGTTTCAGAAATTGTTCTCGAATAATTGGCCATTGCTCTGCTGGAACACAGATCATTTGCGGCGAATGCCCGACTAAACGTCGTAGATTTTCACTGATAGCTTCAAGCAATTCGCTATCATTTGTAGCCTTTTGACACAAAATATCATATTCGAAAGAAACAATCAAGCCATTAGGACTTGCCGCAACTGGTGTTGAAGCTTTCATGATGGCTCGTTGCGTGACCGACAGCATATTCAACAAGTCAGGCCAAATATCAATCAATTGGGCTAAATTTTCTTTTGTCGCTTCACTTAATAATTTGTGAATCATCGTCGTATTTGTTTTAAATTGGTTGTTTCCTGGTTTAGAAACTGCTTTAGGTGCTTTTTTAGATGGCTGAGGCGTTCCACCATTCTTGGCAAGCTTTTGCAGTTGCTTTTTCATTTCTAGGAGTTCTTTTTCCATATCGGTAAACTTTTGCTGTTCAACTTGTACACTATTATTGTCTACTTTAGACTCTTCAACCGTTGCTCTACCTGCTGAACTAGCAACAGCTAATTGAGTCAACTTCACTGTGGAAACTTCTAAATAAACTTCTGCATGATTTGTATATCGCATTTCTTGTTGAGCATCATTTAAAATCCTAATGACTTCGTACAACTGCTGAGCTGTAATCGTTTGACTGAGTGCTTTAAACCCTTCGTCAACATTTGCACCTTCCAATAAATCAGTCATCAAAGGAGCTTGCTGGTAAACCAATATATCACGGCTGAACAAAATCAAATCTTCCACAAAACGACTGGCATCTTTGCCTTCAGCTAAAATACTTTGCAAAAGAGATAAACCTTTTTCGGTATTGGAGTGAATAATAGCATCAAAATAATCTAAAACTAATTCTTGTGTCAAACTACCGGTAACGCTCATGGCATTTTCAACGGTTACTGAATTATCTCCATATGAAATGGTTTGATCCAATATACTTAATGCATCACGCATACCGCCTTCAGCAGCTCTAGCAATGACCGTTAAAGCCTCTTCTTGATACGTTATTTTTTTTTGATTTAGAATATATGCCATTCGTTCGCAACTATCGCGCACACTGATACGTTTAAAATCAAACCGTTGCGTTCTAGAAATAATGGTCAAAGGAATTTTATGCGGCTCTGTTGTAGCTAAGATAAAGACAACATTTTTTGGAGGTTCCTCTAACGTCTTTAGTAACGCATTAAAAGCTCCAGTTGTTAACATATGAACTTCGTCAATGATGTAAATTTTATAGTCTGCGCTAGTCGGTGCATATTTTGCTTTATCCCGAATATCTCGAATTTCTTCTACCCCATTATTACTGGCCGCATCAATTTCAATTACATCATTTAATTGACCATTAGTAATAGAAAGACATGTTTCACACTCATTACAAGGTTCTCCGTCTTTTATATTGGGGCAATTAATAGCTTTAGCAAAAATTTTAGCTGCACTCGTCTTTCCTGTTCCACGAGGCCCAGTAAACAGATAAGCATGGCTTGTTTTTTCTTGTGCCAAAGCATTTATTAACGTTTGTGTAATGGCTTTTTGACCTGCAATATCTTGAAATTTTTGGGGACGCCATACTCGATAAAGTGCTTGATAACTCATGCATTTCTCCCTTTCTTGAACCGTTCGTAATTACTCTCTATTATACGTTATTTGAGGCGGAATTTAAACAGTTAGTCAAAGACTCTTTTGAGTTTCAACCATCTAACTCCATTAGATAATAAAATAAAAAGAAACCGCTGATTTTTCAATAAGCGGCTTCTTTTTATTTTATTATATGTACGAACGGCACATGACGGAACATTCTTAGTGCTGCTTCCTTCCGGATCTGACACGATTCGAAAGTCTATCATTGCCGTACGACCTTTCGGCACTTCCTATTATAACGGATTAATGAATAAAAAGCCAGTATTTTTCTAAATTAAGTAAGTGGACTGTTCTAATGGTTAAATCAGTAGTCATTTTTAAAAGTTGTTTGAATATCGAGACTAAAACTTTTATAATGGAATCGACTACTAAAAGGGAGACAGCTGAATGATTAGAAACGCTATATTTGTGAACAAGTTAACTTGTTCGTTTGAAAATAAAATTGTATTGACTGACATTTCTTTTGTTGTTCCATCCAACTCTACATGTGTCATCATTGGACCCTCCGGTTGCGGGAAAACAACTATTCTCCATGCTTTAGCCGGATTCATTAAACCTGTCAGCGGAGAATTAAAAATAAATGATGTTCCAGTAACCGATTTTCCTGCTCATACTGGAATCATTTTTCAAGAATACGCTTTGCTCCCATGGTGTACTGTTTTCGATAACGTAGCGTTGGGGCTTAAAATAACTCATCACAGTCCTAGCAGTATAAAAAAAAAGACCACCCATCTTTTAAAAGATTTAGGCCTTTCAAGTCTCGCTCAATTTTATCCTTCTCAAATTAGTGGTGGGCAAAAGCAACGTGTAGCGATTGCCCGAAGTTTAAACTTAGATCCCGAGATTCTTCTCTTAGATGAAGCTACTTCGGCATTGGATGCCATGACCAAAGAGCAATTGCAAAATCTGATTCTAGCGATTCATCAAACAAAAAAGACGACTCTTTTGCAAGTGACTCATTCTATCGAGGAAGCCGTATTTTTAGGGGAACAAATCATTGTTATGAATCAAAGCGGAATTCATGAAATTATACATAATCCTTTAGTTGGAAGTGAAAATAATCGTAAAAACCTGGCCTTTTACGACATGTGCTTAAGGGTTCGAGAAAGTCTAGAAAGTGGGACACAACATGTCTAAAAAGAAAAAGATCTCTTTAGATACTTTTATTGGTTTGATAGGCTTATTTTTAGTTTGGGAGTCGCTTTATTTTGTCGTGGCGCATCCAGTTATTCCAGAGCCGATTAAGACAATTGGTTTATTTATAGAAGTGTTTCCACTACTGCTCCCTCATATCTTTAGCAGTTTATTCCGCATCTTATCAGCTATCGTTATTTCTTTTATGATTGGTGTGCCTTTAGGTATTTGGATTGGAGCTAGTAAATGGGCAGATCGTTTATTATCTCCTTTACTGTACTTTATTTACCCTATACCGAAAGTCGCATTTTTACCAGTCTTTATGCTGGTTTTTGGTTTAGGCGATGCTTCAAAAATCAGTTTAGTCGTCTGGATCATTGTCTTCCAACTGATTCTATCCGTGCGCGATGGCATAGCCCAAATTGACCAGTCTTATTATCAGGTCATGCGGATGATGCATGCAAGCAAATGGCAGACCTTTCTCTACTTGCTCTATCCAGCCATTCTCCCACAAATCATTAGTGGGTTGCGTGTTTGTATTGGGATTGCAGTAGCTTCACTATTTTTTGCAGAAAATTATGCTACGCAATATGGTCTCGGTTATTACATCATGAATGCTTGGTCTGTCATTGACTATTCGCAAATGTTTTGCGGCATACTAGCGCTTTGTTTAGTTGGTTTTTTGTTATTCAAATTGATAGATCTGCTAGAATGGTTTTTGACGCCATGGAATAAATCGATGTAACCCCAGACTAAAAACGCCTCGAATCCACCTGGCTCTCTTAATAGAGTTGGTTGAATCTGAGGCGTTTTGTTATTCTTTCAGCATAGAAAAATCGGTCAATTCTTCATATCTATAATCTTTGCTGATCATTTCTTTTTCTTTAGTCCATTCTTCGATACTAGCATATTATTCTTTTGTAACGGCTGTTGCTTTAGTGTAATCTTCTTCTTTATTGGCTAAATAGTCGCCCATTTCTTTAGGAAAATTATACTCATCTAAAATCGTACTGTATTCAACTGGATCAGTAGTATTCATATACTCAACTGCTTTGTCGTACGCACGATAAAAAGCAGCAATCTCAGTAGATTTTTCTGCTACACTCTCATCGCTAAACAGAATCGTTCCACCTTTGATGCCATACTCTGATGAACTTGCCAATACATGTGCCCCATTTACTTTAAGAGCTGTAGCTTGAGGTTCCGTAAAGATGACCGAATCAATTTGATTTTCTAATAATGCTTCATACCTCGCCGGGATAGAAGGAATCGAAACCACTTCATAACCAATCTCATTTTTAGCAGCTATTTCATCCATAATATATTCAAGTAAAAATTTAGGTACTAATGAAACATCTTTACCATCTAATTGTTTGATATCTGTGATCCCTGAATCAGGTGAAGACAATAATTTGAATTCCTCATTAATGTCAGACGTAATCGTTAAATCGATTCCACCTTCTCGGAATGAAAGAGCCGTCATTACATCTGCGATCATTCCATCCAGTTCACCAGATTGAGCAGCTGCATTGCGGTCATTTGGCGAACTAAAAGGAGTGATGTCTACAGCTACATTTTCATCCTCAAAATAACCATTCTCTTCTGCTAATATGATCGGAATAGCTGATTCTGCAGGCAATGTGCCAAATCTAAGTGGCTCATTCATATTTTCCGAAGAGCTATCTTTACTAGTTTGAGCAGTCTCGGCATCCGTTGAACAAGCTGCCAAACCGATTGCTGCTATTACTACGAATGTAATGACTAGTAGCAGTCTACCTAATTTCTTCATCTTCTCGTTCCTCTTTCCACAATGATTTTAAATTCTTCTAATGTACAATCAAGCATCACCGTATCGCGGTGTAATTCTAACAACGGTGTACTTTTTGTATTTACCCCTGGAACTGTAGTAAATGCATACTGGATATTGATTTCAGCTAAGCGTTTTGTATCCTCAGACGAAAAAATTCCAAACGGATAAGCAAATATATCTGGGTGGTTCACGTATTTTCCGCATATTACTAAATCTTCTTTCAACTCTTGTAGAGAAGTTCGTTGCATTTCAGTCGTTCCATCAGAGTATCGCTTATGTAAGTTAGTTGTATGATTAGCAAATTCAAATACATCTTTCATCTCTTCAAGTTCAGCTTTACTCATAACTAGCGATACTGTTGTATCAAATATTTTTTTCTCTTGCGATAGCCAACCTAATACCACAAAACTGACTGCATGGAACTGTAATTCTTTCAAAATTGGATAGGCGTACTTGTGCACTGATTGAAAAGCATCATCAAATGTTAGTAAAACTGATTTTTCTGGAAGCTGGATTCCTTTCTCGTAAAAATCTTTTATTTCTTGAAGCATCAAGGTATGGTACCCTTCACTTTTCAAAAATTCCATTTGTAGTTTAAAGTTATTAATATAACTAAAAAGTACTGTCGGTAAAGCATCTTGATAATCTTGTGCAACCGAAATAGTGGATGGATTCAAAACATCCACGTCACCTTGTTCTCGAAATTCATGGTACATCAAAACATTAAAAGTCATCATTATCTCCTTTTGTGAAAATATTCACTTTTATTACTAAAAAACTACAAGAACGCTCTTTTACTTAATCAATAATACCATTTATTTTTAGCTAAAACAGTTAATTTCGATAGAAACACTTTTTTCTTACACTATCTCCTTCCTAAAATAACAAAACGAATGACTAATAATTAAATTGTATTTTTTCATTTTCCCGGTACAGATTTCAAAATTTTAAGTCCTCTGTCTTTGAACAAATCATTCTAGAATTTATACATGTCTGTATAAATTCTAAAAGCATGACCTATTTGCTATAAAATATTTTATTATCCTTTCATTCTTTGGTTGTTAAGTGGTATTATATTTAAAATATACTAGCTAACTTTAGGAAGTGAATGAAATGAAAAAAGGAAGTTTTAGAGAGACTTGGGTAGAAATATCCTTGGATAATTTAGCACACAATATAAAAAGCTTTAAAAGAATGATTCCCCCAAAAACAACTTTAATGGCTGTTGTAAAAGCTGATGCCTATGGCCATGGTGCAAAAGAAGTTGCTCAAACAGCCATTGATGCTGGTGCAACCTATCTAGCCGTTGCTTTTCTAGATGAAGCGATTGTTTTACGAAAAGCTGGATTCTCCATTCCAATTTTAGTATTTGGCTATAATAGTCTCGATAGTGAAACAATTAAAACCGCGATTGACCATAACATTACACTAACCGTTTATTCTAGAGAAGCTGTCGCAAGCATTCAAGAATTAGCTCAAGAAAAAGAGACAGTATGCCGGATTCATTTAAAAATAGATAGCGGGATGAATCGCATTGGGGTACGAACAGCAGAAGAAGCTTTGCAAATCATTTCATCAATCACATCAGATTATTTGATCTTAGAAGGTATTTTCACTCATTTTGCGGATGCAGATGCTATTCAGTCTACATTTGTTTACGATCAATTCAACCATTTCATGAACATTACTTCTTCTATTCAAAAAGAAGGCTATACGATTCCTATTACACATTGCTGCAACACTGCAGCAACTATTGCTTTTCCCGAGATGCATTTAGATATGGTTCGGATTGGCATCGGTATTTATGGTATCTACCCTGAAGAACATTTACGCGATAAAATAGAGTTGAAACCAGTCATGACCTTTAAAACAAAACCTATTTTAATCAAAGAAGTTCCAGCTGGACAATCTGTCAGCTATGGACGAACTTATACCACTACAAAAGATTCGATTATTGCAACGATTCCAGTAGGCTATGCAGATGGCTTTTCACGGGCACTATCGAATACAGGTCATGTGACATTAAACGGGCATAGAGCACCAATCATCGGACGAGTGTGTATGGATCAAACGATGGTAGATCTTACCGAAATTGATTCTGTTAATTTTAATGAAGAAATCATTCTTTTTGGAGACCCTAAAGATGACTGTATTTCCATCAGCGAAGTAGCTGCACAAATGAATACCATTCATTATGAAGTGGCTTGTTTGGTAGGTCAAAGGGTACCTAGAGTTTACCTCAAAAACGCTACTATAGCAGCTACAACCGGGTTAATAAGTTCTTAGCCTCACACTTATCTATAAAAAATAGGTTCTATGTCAAATGGTGTGGGTGTTGCAAAATAAAATTCCTTCTGGAATGTACAGGTTTTCTTATGAAGCTATGGCACCGTCTGTAAGCCTATGGTCTTACAAACTTTCAAGCTTCAAACAACCCGTAATCGCGCTAAAGCGTCAACGTTTTATAATTCGCATTGAATACTTTACATGGCTACAAGCAACCCTGTTCCTCCAGAATTTGCAGATGAGTCATTTAATTTATTTATCCAAACCAAAAATTATACAGCAAAAAAATAAACCTAGTGCATAACTGTTGATTTACAGTTTGCACTAGGTTTTAGTTTGTTCTCTTATACCACCGTAAGGCTAATTGTTCTACTTCTTTTACTAAACTTGCCTTGGCCGCAATATAGGCAGTAATATCATCTGGATAATTTAATGCACTTTCTTTCTTTAACTGTCCATACCTTTGAGCTTCTTTAGGATGAGCTCTTAAGTAATCACGAAAAGCTAAGTGACGTATAATGTCTTCATTGCCTAGTTGAAAAAGATGCACATGATGGGTATGTTGATCGTCACCTTTTTCAAAATAGCGTCTACCCGGTAATCCATTCTCACCTTTAACTATATAACCAAGCAGTTCCATTTCTTCATTTAATGCATCTATTTGATGCAAATTATAAACCACAGGCATTAAATCAATAATCGGCTTTGCTGCTAATCCGGGAACAGACGTACTGCCAATATGAAAAATTCTATAGCTGTTTCCTTGGAGAAGATGCTGCAGTCTGCTTTTTTCTTTTTCAAACAGACCTGGCCATTCTGTTTGATAATCTAGCACTTCTACTTTTCGCACCTCTGCTCACCTGCCTGTAGTTAGTCTCTTCTCAATGACTCTACTGGATCTAATTTAGCAGCTTTAGATGCTGGCATTAAACCGGCTACCATACTAATGAAGATACTCAAAACGATCCCAGAAATGGCATACGTTGGTGTTAAATTAATAATCTCAACATCAAAGTAGCTCATACTTACAGCATTAGCCGTTAATGACAATCCCCATGCAATACCCACTCCAAACAATCCGCTAAATAACCCAATCAAAAACGATTCGGATACAAAGATACGGCGGATATCTTTTTTACGTCCACCTATTGCCTTGATTACTCCGATTTCTTTTGTCCGTTCCACCACACTGATGTATAAGACCGTCAAAATCATAATAGCTGAGACAATTAATGAAATACCAGCAACTCCAGCTAGTACATACGTAAAGATATCTAACATTTGGCTAAACGTATCGGCCAATGCTTCTGTTGATGAACCTTTGTAATCCAAATTTTCAACTTCAGCTTTTATAGACTCAGTCGCATCTGCATCATCAGAAACCAGGTAAACGATATTAGGTGCTAGTTCTCCACCTGCTTCTTCTAAAGCATTCTCCAAATTCTCATAATTCAAGTATACGGTGTCCATTCCACCTTCAGAACCATAAATACCACTGACCGTCATCGTCAAATCAAGCAGTTCTTCATTGATCAAGGTTTCTATTTGGATATCTTTTCCTACAAGATCATCGCCTAAAGTATTGGCCAAGTTCTCAGTGATGACGACTTCGCCTTCATTAGGCAATGCACCTTCTAAAATATCCGCGCTAGTAATCATGGAAGAAACAGTTGTTACACTCATGAATTGAGCCGTGTTTTCTTCATAAGAAGCTTTACTTGATCCAACTGAGAAATTAGTAAAGCCTTCTTCAACAGACTCTACGTGCTCGATTCCAGCTAATTCTTCAGTATTCTCAGCTTCAAACGTCGCTGCACTAGATAAGCCTAACAACGGGTTTTGATTTTGCAAATTATTTATTTCGGTTTCATTGCCTGTTTCTTCATCTGGCATGTGAACTTCGCTGACTAACGGATTCACTTGGCTATTCATAGTATCTGTTAAGTAAGCATTCACTCCGCTACCTAGAGACAACATCAAAATAACACTCATGATTCCAACGCTTCCACCCAAAGCTATCAAGATATTTCGGGATAACTTTTCTTTCATATTTAAAAGTGCTAACTTCATCGACCCTAGCAAACTCAAATTTTTATTGCGATTCGGTTTTTCCGTTTTATATTTGTTCTCTTTAACAATCAATGCCTTTCCAGCTTGATCGTTGATTACCCGGCCATCATCGATCGTTACCACTCGACTAGAATAGGCAGCTACTTTTTCAGAATGGGTAACCATAATGACCAGTTTGCCGTTTTCAGCAATTTCTTTGATCACTTCTAAAACTTGGTTCGATGTTTCTGAATCCAAAGCTCCTGTTGGCTCATCTGCGATAATAATATCAGGATCATTTACCAATGCACGTGCAATAGCAACCCGTTGCTTCTGTCCACCTGAAATAGCGTCAGGTTTCTTATACACATGATCTTTCAAACCTACTACATCCAAAATTTCTTTTGCTCTTTTTTCACGATCCGCTTTTGAAACATTTGATAAAGTCATTGCTAACGTTACATTATCTAAAACAGATAAATGAGAGATAAGGTTAAAACTTTGAAATACAAATCCTACTTTTTCTTTATGGTATTGCACTAGACTCTTTTCAGAATAACCTCTAATATTTTCACCATCGACAAGAATTTCACCTTGAAAATCTGAATCTAATCCACCAATCAAGTTCATCAATGTCGATTTTCCACTGCCCGATTCCCCAATAATAGAAATCAGTTCTCCTTTTTCAAAAGACAAATTGACATCTTTCAAAGCTTGAAATGTTTCCCCACCATTGACTTTATATGATTTATTTACTTGCTTTAGTTCCATTACGGGCATTTTTATTCTCCTTTGATTATTCTGTGACTTTTTTTGTAGAATGTTCTAATATTACTACTTTTACATTGATTAGACAAGGGTTATTCCTACTGTTACATCCCTTAGCACCCTTATCAAAAAATAATTTTTTTTAGTTTGCTAGTTTTCCTAAACTGATTGTTACCCTGTTAAAAAAATTAAGTTGACAATAAAAAAAGAACCTATTATACTAAATTTGAGGTGAAATTATGTCTACAAAATTACGTATTCTTTCTTTATTGGAAAAACAACAAGGAGATAGCATTTCTGGACAAACATTGGCAGACTCTCTGGGACTTTCAAGAACATCTATTTGGAAAGGCATTAAAACGCTACAAAAAGAAGGCTATATTATTGAAGCTGTAACCAATAAAGGGTATCGATTGTCTACAAAATCAGATGTCATTTCTGCCGAAACTATTCAGCCATTCTTGCTACCTGGTCTACAAGATTTTTCTATTCAGACATTTAAAACGATTGATTCTACAAATACTGAAGCTCGAAGACTTTCATCGAAAGACTCCATAAAACAGGGAATTGTGCTGTCTGAAGAACAAACCAAAGGACGCGGACGCTTGGGTAAATCTTTTTATTCTCCCAGTCAAACAGGTATTTATATGAGCTTTTATCTAAAGCCTAATTTAAATATGTCTGATGCTACTTTAGTTACCACAGCCACTGCTGTAGCTGTTTGTTTTGCCATTGAAAAATTGACTGCTAAGAAGCCACAAATTAAATGGGTAAATGATATTTATCTTGGCGATACAAAAATATGCGGTATTTTAACCGAGGCAGTATCTGATTTTGAAAGTGGTAAAGTAGAGACTTTGATTGTTGGAATAGGCTTGAACGTCAAAGAACCTTCAGCTGGTTTCCCTTCTGAATTGGATACTATAGCGGGCTTTCTTACTTCTTCTGCAGAAAATGGTGCTTTTGATCGTAACCTCCTAATAGCTGAAATTGCAAATCAGTTCTATACTATCTACCAAACAATTGAGGAGCGCTCTTTTTTAGAAGAATACAAAAAACGCTGCTTTGTGCTAGGAAAAAAAATCACTTTCAAAGAACGCAACGATCAATTTGAAGCTGTTCCGATTGACATCGATTCTCATGGCGGACTGGTCGTACAAATGGCTAATGGTCACCAACGCACGTTGTCGTATGGCGAAATTATTATGAAAAAACCAATTGAATAGTTGCGCCTATTCAATTTAGAAGGAGACCGCTATGTCAAAATTAACTACCCGAGAACTAACTCTTTGCAGTCTTATGGCTGCTTTAACTTATATTGGCAGTTTTGTCAGCTTGCCATTAGGACCCGTTCCTTTTACATTACAAACATTATTCGTCTTATTGACTGGTCTTATTTTGCAAAAGAGAGCTGCTTTTCTAGCACAAACTTTGCATTTATTCTTGATTTTGATTTTCAAAGGATTTCAATCTTTTCTCAGTCCTAGTTTTGGCTTTGTTATTGGATTTGTTGTTGGGGCTTATCTTATGGCTTGGTATTTAGAAAGCCGATCATTCACACTGAAAACTACTATAGTAGCTCTGCTTATTGGCTCAAGCATCTTTTACTTGTTTGGTTTGCCATATATGGTTTTCATCGTACGGGGATATCTTGATTTGACAATGAGCAACAGTCTTATTTTAAAAACTGGATTCTTACTCTTTATTCCAGGAGATATCATCAAAGCCGCTTTTGCTTTTTTGATTGCTTCCCGCTTACAACCTTTTGTGCGACGATTACCTAGTTAAGTCAGTTCTCTAATCGCATTTTCCAATAACTAAAAAGAGATCAAGGGATGTGAAAACATCCCTTGATCTCTTTTTTAGTTTAGGTCTATAATTTTTAATGTTGCTAGATTTAATCCAATCACTCACCTAAAAATTCTGGAGGAATAGGATTTGCTTGTCGCCGTGCAATGGATTCAAGCCTCAAGACTGTGCTTTTCAGGCTTAAGATGGTCCTCATGGCTTAACAAGAAAAACCGTCTATTCCATAAGAAATTTCCTTTAAAGTATAAACACTATCTGTCCTATACCCACTCTTAGTAAGACTCATTCACACCATTGGACGAAGAGCCTTTAGTTTAAACTTTCTACTTTTCTATTTATCATCTGTTAAGATTTTTTGTACGCGACCAACTTGGTCTCCTTCTTTCAACATCACTTTAATACCATGCGGATGCTGAGCACTATTGGTTAAAATACGTTTCACGTGACCTCTAGTTAATTTGTTCGTACGTTGATCTTTTTTCAAAACAATATCGACTAATGCATCAATTTTAATATTCGCTCTTGATTTACCATCCATTATAATCCGCTCCTTTAACTAATTGTAGTGTAGCATAATTTAGACATTTCATGCTACTTCTCTTCAGAAAATAAGGAGCTGTTTTTTAAGTAAATTGATTATTCCATAAAATAACTTCATTCTGTTCTAACGATGCTTGTACATCAATCACGCGTTGATTTGAACTCCCGCGAAACTGTAAGGTCAGATCCTTTTTTGCTAGTTCAAAACGCCCATCTACTAAAACATCTAACAAAGAGAGTAATTCCAATTTATCTTCAGATTCTTGCATCAATTCTTGCCAAGTATATCCTGTCCATGACCAGATATCTTTTGTTTTGCCATATTCAGAACGAATTCTTTTAGCTAGTCGAACGGCCACTTGAGTATTTAAAAAAGGTTCACCGCCTAAAAGTGTTAACCCTTGGACGTAAGGTTGCTTTAAATCTTCTACAATCGTATCTTCTAGTTCAGTTGTATACTCATATCCGTATGCAAAATTTTGAGCGATTTTATTGTAACACCCTTTGCACGCGAATAAACAGCCACTCATATAAAGGCTGCATCTTACGCCTTCTCCATCAACAAAATTAAACGGTTTATAATCTGCGATCCGGCTTTGACTGTAATCTTCAGCCAGCCACTCTTTTGGTTTAGGATTTCTCATTTCTATCCTTCTTCCCCATTGCTTGACATATGTTTGACCCGGGCCAAAATTTCTTTGTGTCTTCCATGAACCATTGGTCTGGCTTGAGGATTACCCAAATAGCCACACGTTCTTTTTACAACGTCACATGTTTCTGGATTAGTATTGCCACATTCCGGGCACTTAAAACCTCGTTCAGTCGGATCAAAATCTCCATCAAATCCGCAATCATAACAATGATCGATTGGTGTATTAGTCCCAAGGTATCCAATGCGATCGTATGCATAATCCCACACGGCTTCCAAGGCTTTTGGATTTTGCTGCATATTTGGGTACTCGCAATAGTGAATGAACCCTCCGGAAGTGTATTCAGGATAATCTTTTTCAAATTCTATTTTTTCAAATGGTGTCGGTTTTTTGCGAACATCATAATGAAAACTGTTTGTATAATACTCTTTATCAGTAATATTATCGATTACACCAAATTTCTTCGTATCTAATCGGCAAAAACGGTCAGTTAGACTCTCACTTGGAGTCGAATACACACTAAAATGGTAGCCTTGCTCTTCTCCCCACTGATCTGTATACTGCTTCATTTCTTTCAGAACTGCTAATGTAAATAGTTTGGCTTCTTCATTTTTCTCCCAATCAGGTCCAAAGAACACGGTTGCTGTTTCATATAAACCAATATACCCTAATGATACTGTGGCACGTTTGTCTTTAAAAAGGTCATCCACATAATCTTTTTTTTCAAGACGCTTTCCGAAAGCTCCATACTGATACAATATAGGGGCATTTTCGGGTGTAGCTTCATTTGTCCTTTGAACACGGTAGACTAATGCATCTCGACAAACCAATAATCTTTCTTCCAGTATTTTCCAAAACAATGAGCGGTCTCCTTTAGACTCTAAAGCTATGCGCGGCAAATTCATGGTAACGACACCTAAATTCATTCTTCCAGCGTTTACTTCATTTCCCTCCGCATCCTTCCAGCCTTGTAAGAAAGAACGACACCCCATAGGAGCTTTAAAACTGCCGGTTAATGAGACAATTTTATCGTACATCAAAACATCGGGATACATTCTTTTCGTTGAACAAGTTAGGGCTAATTTTTTTAAATCGTAATTTTTATCTTCTGGATTTAAATTGACCCCTCGCTTCAATGAAAAGACAAGTTTTGGAAAAATAGCCGTTCTTTTTTCTTTTCCCAAACCATTGATTCGTACTTGTAAAATAGATTGCTGAATTTCTCGTTCAAACCAATCTGTTCCTAATCCAAATCCTAACGTTGTAAAAGGCGTTTGCCCTTGCGATGAGTAAAGTGTATTGATTTCATATTCTAAACTTTGCATTGCATCATAAATATCTTTTTTAGTTTTTTCATTTGCGTACTGTTGCTGCTTCTCTTCACCTAAAATCCATTCTTTCGCTGTTTTTAAATGTTTTTGGTAATTTAAACGGCTATAGGGAGCTAGTACTTCATCAATACGGTCAGCGCTACATCCCCCATACTGGCTAGAAGCAACATTGGCTATAATTTGGGCCATTTGAGCAGCAGCTGTTTGGATAGAACGTGGACTTTCTACTTCTGCATTTCCTATCTTAAAGCCTTCACTAAACATACCCTTGAAATCAATCAGACAACAATTTGTCATTGGTGAGTAGGGTTGGTAATCTAAATCATGGTAATGAATATCCCCTTTTTGATGGGCATTAGCTACATGTTCTGGCAACATTTTAAGACCAATCGATTTAGCAACTGTCCCCGCGGTCAAATCTCTTTGTGTATTAAAAATATTACTGTCTTTATTCGCATTTTCATTTACAACGGTTTCTTCTTTGAGCAATAGGTTATGGATGCCATAATTGATATCTGTTGACTGACTTCTTTCCAAATCACGACGGGTCCTATACACTAAATAAGCTTCTGCTAATTCATGTTTATGTGCATCGATTACTGTGTGTTCAACGATACTTTGAATTTCATAAATTTGGACATTGCTTATGAACCGTCTGGCTATTTCTTTTTTGACTTCTTCAACAATGACTCTTAACTCTTGAATGTTTTTTTCGTCTAGTTGTTTTGTTAGTGAACGCTGAGCTTTCAATAAGGCTTCAAAGATTTTTTCTTCTTTGAATTCAACTTCTCTGCCATCTCTTTTCAATACTTTCAACTTAACATTGTTCGTTTTTTCACAAAAACCATTATTACTTTTTATCATTTCCTATCACCGTCCTATCTTTCCTCTAAAACACTATATGTAGTTTATAAAACTAATTATAAACCATATCTAGTATAATAGGTTATAATTACTCTTTTAGCAAGTCTTTTTAAGTTCATACTAGATACAAAACCAGGCCACACATCAGTATGTATGACCTGGTTACCTCTAAGCTTATTAAATTATTCATAAGACTTATTGATGCTGCACTTTTCTAAATCTAACAGTCTCTCTTTCATCTCTAACTTCCCTCGATAACCGGTTAATCTACCGTCTTTATGGATAACCCGATGGCAAGGGACTACGATCAATAAAGGATTTCTTCCGATTGCTGTACCAACCGCCCGAAATGAATTGGGCTGTCCAATAGCTGCCGCGATTTCGCCATATGAGCTTGTTTTTCCATATGGGATATCATTTAAAACTTTCCAAACCTTTTGCTGAAATAAAGTCCCCTTAACATCTATAGGAAAAGTGAAAATAGTTCTAGACCCCTTAAAATACTCTAGAAACTGTTGATGGTAAAGCTGTAATTCAGTCTTATCTTCCACTAAAACTGCTCCTGGATATAATTTTATCATCCCCGCTTCCAGTTCACTCAGCGACTCATTTAAAGAACCCACAAAACAAAGACCGATATCGGTTGCTGCCAGATAAAGGCTTCCTAAGTCATACTTAAAAGAACTATAAATTATTTTCTGTGCATTATTTCTCATCTTCTCACCTCTTTAAACTAAGCTTCTACTATTTCGATGCCTGCTAAATTACTTATATCTCGGTACATCGTATTTCGCTTCTTATCTTTCAAGAGGATATTGACTTCTCCTGACAGACCTTCTTTAATAGCCTTATTCATACTGCCATTTTCAGGAGCAATAAGTTTACCAGAATAGGTAATCATTCCTTTAATGGTCAGTTCTGCTTCTTTATTTTCGAGTATGACTGTTACCGAATCTTTTGTTTGATCCAATATCCTTACTTTACTGCTATTATAAGTTGCAAAGCGATACTCAATGTCATTCACTATTAGATTACAAATAAAACCTTTAAACGTTTTTATATGAAAGGGGATATGTGCGATTGATAAAAATAGACTAGTATTGGGATTTTTGAAATGATTTGAATGGATCCAAACATACTCTTTTGGAAATGAAGTCCCCCAATCTTTTTCAATATAACCTTTGCCATTTGTAAAGACAATGTCTTTATCGTTGATCGTTAAAGTCCCTTGCAATCTATGATTCATACTAATTAAGCCATGGTAACACTCCATCTTTGGAACATACGCAAATCCTCCCATGATCGAAGGAGATAAAAGAGTTGTTTTTATACTTTGAAAATTCCCTAAGCCTAATTTCCCTTGAATCATAAACTGTTTGTCTTTAAGTTGAACAGAGATAAACGATTCCGTAAAAATATTTTGCCCAATTTGAACTAGGAACGGGTCATCTTGGTAACTAAATTCATCTAATCGATAACGAATATAACCCGTCTTTGTTATTTTTTCATTTTGTTCATTTAAATTCATATAGATATATTGGATAAAACTATGCTCATCCCCATTGAATAAATTCACTCCAGGAATAAAGCTGATACTGGTCTTTTCATCGCATGATACTTGTTTGTAATACCATCCTTCAAAGTAACTTTCTCTATGCAAATTCCCTTGAAAAAGAACTGGATTTCTTATTTTCCCAAACATTTAGCTACCTCCACTTCGTCATTTCTCTTATGCTCGAAATGTCTTGCCTCTTATCTTTATCTTACTTTATTCGATAAAAGATAGCTAATAAAGTGGTGAATCTATTGCCACACTAAAATATCGAACCTACTTCTTTGAAGTTGTGGTAAACTGAACATCTAAAATAAATAAGTAGGAGTGTTATCTATGAAAGTAGGATTCATCGGTATTGGGAATATGGCTAGTGCTATTATCAAAGGTATTATACAAAATGGCCACACATCCAATCAAGATATTTATGTCCATAATACAACTCCAGAAAAATTAGCACTTTTTACGGCGGAAACTGGGACACATGCTTGTTCATCTAATAAAGAGTTAGCAGAACAGGTTGATATTTTAGTACTTGCAGCTAAACCAAATGTTCTTCCAGCTATTTTAGCAGAAATTAAAGATGAACTTGCTGCTCATCAACCAGTAGTTGTTTCTATTGCTGCAGGAACAACACTTCAAAAACTGTCAGAGCTATTAAATATTAGCAATGAGATCCCTTTGGTTAGGGTAATGCCTAATCTAAATTCACAAATTGGAGAAGGAATGTCTGCTATTTGTGGAAATGACTACACTACCTCAAAACAAAAAGCTTTTGTTTTGAATATGTTTAAAGCTGTTGGAAAAGCAATTGAATTACCTGAAAAGGACTTCAGCACATTTACAGCAATTGCTGGAAGTTCACCAGCCTTTGTCTTTTTATTTATTGATTCTTTGGCAAGAGCTGCGGTCAAAAATGGTATGTCTAAAGAAATAGCCACAAAAATTGCCGCACAAGCTGTTATTGGAAGTGGAAAATTAGTATTGGAGAGCAGTGAATCACCTTGGAATTTAATCGACCAAGTCTCTTCTCCAGGTGGAACAACTGTTGAGGGTGTTTTAGCTTTAGAAGATACCGGTTTTATCTCTTCTATCACAAAAGCTGCACAAGCAGTAATTGATAAAGATCAAGCTATGATGCAACAATAAATAAGTGTTTTGCTTAAAAAAAGAAGACGTCATCCTCGTTTTAAACGTGGCTGTCGTCTTCTTTGATTAGCTTCATATTTCTCTGCGCTTTTTCTTCTTTTTTACGCTTTCTTAATTCTCGGAAAAAATCACTTAATAATTTGCCGCATTCTTCCTCTAAGAGACCTTTTTCAATTTGGACTTGGTGATTAAAACGCTTATCATCCAATAAATTCATTAATGTGCCTGCTGTACCACCTTTGGGATCGCTCGCTCCATAGTAAAGTTCTTTAATACGTGACAAAATCATTGCTCCACTACACATAGGACAAGGTTCTAAGGTTACAAACAATTGAGCTTCCTCTAAACGCCAGTTCTTTAAGTTTCGGTTAGCTTCTTGAATAGCCAACATTTCCGCATGAGTCGTTGCATTATTTGATTCTTCTCTTATATTATGGCCACGACCAATAATCTCACCATTCAACACAACTATGGCACCTATTGGAACTTCTAATTTTGATTTTGCTTTGTGGGCTTCTTTGATTGCTTCTTGCATAAAAAAAATTTTTTCTTCATTAGTTAACATCTACCCATTCCTTCATCTATTCTTTTCTTTATCATAGCATAATTTAGCTACATACTTACGGTAAAAATGATAGAATAATAGTATACCCGAATTGTAACGGTTCTCATTTAAAGGAGTGTGTTTATGAATTTCAATCAAATTCAATCCATCTACCCATCCGCTTTTCTAACAGAAGATTTGAAAAATGATTATACTTATCTAACATTTCCTTACCAAAATCAATGGATCCATTTTGATAAAAAACAGCTGACCGCTTCCGAAACAAAATTACTTTATCTTATTTTTAATAAAGATACTTCTGTGAAAAATTTAGGAATTCCCCAATCAAGATGGTATCGCTATTTACTGGAAGATAACCCTTCTCTTCCAGCTGAAGAAGGTATTTACCGTGTTGTTCAATTTAAAATCCAAAAAAAAGATACTCTTTTTGATAAAAAACTATGGCTTAATTCGTTTAAAAGTTTTTTTAAAGATGTACAAGAAGTTTTCTTTATTAATGACCATTATGGCCTTTTAATTCATCCTTACTCTAATTCCTCGGAGACTCAGGATGAGATGATTGGGGTCTTACAAACTTTAGACGACGATTTTTCAACAAAAACAAGCAGTTATATTGGCCAGTATTGGTCTCTTACTTTAGATTTTAAAAGAATTTTTAAAGAAGAACAGACCATTTTTTTCAATCAACTACAAAAAAGCAAACAAGTTTTCTCTTTATCGGATGTCGCACTAAGTTATTACGCATCGGAAGCTTTATCTAGCAGTCCCATTATTCAACAACTTAAAAAAAAGTTAACTTCTAACCCTGAAATAAAAGAGCTAGTCATTGCCGTATGGCTGAATCAAGGAAACATCAGTCTAGCCGCTAAATATCTGTATATTCACCGAAATACGTTACAATACCGAGTAGATCGTTTTTTTGAAGAATTTGGTTTTTCGTTGAAAAATAGAAATGATTTACTTCTCTGTTACTTATCAACTCTCTAAAAAAATAATCTACCGTTAGAAATCTAACGATAGATTATTTTTTTCTATTGGTTATAAGAAAATTTATTTTTTCAATTTATGTTTCAACTCTTTTTTGTGATGTTTCATTTCATGCTGTAAACTATGTTTTTTATCCATGAAAGCATCTTTAAAATCATGTGTAGTCTCTTTGAAATGATTCCCATATGAACTTACATTGCCTTTCAAATCAGAAACTTTATCAACAACATTCAATAAGTTAGCTACTTCCATATCAGATAAGTCATCTACAACACTCATTGCTTTTTCGTTGCCTTTTAATTTTTCTTTCACAAAATATCTTGCTCTTTTGCGATTAATTTTAGATTCCAGTTTTTCCATTGCCATATTTGAAGATGCCACTATAACTGCTCCAACTGCAAAAATTGTTCCAACTCCTACTAGTAACGCTTTAGTTGAGTCTTTCATAAATAGTCACTTCCCTTTCATCATTTCTCTTAATTCATCATAGCAGAAAGAAAATTAAAATACGAATAAAAACGTCTACTATCCTGTAAAGATGGTAGACGTTTTTACTCTTTCAATTCATTTCAATCAATTATTCTCGATTGCAGTTAATGCTTTTCCAGCTATTTTCTTTAAATTTGTTACAGTAATACGAATGGTTCCCTTTGAAGCACCAATTGTAACTTGATCGCCAATTTTGACCCGACCACTTAACAATTCTTCACTCAATCGATCTTCAACCTCTTTTTGAAGTGCTCGACGAATCGGGCGTGCCCCATATTCAGGATCGTAACCGGCTTTTGCAATAACATCAATAGCCGCTTGAGTAATTTTAACGTCAATATCCATGTCTTTTAATCGTTTAATAATCGTTTGTGCCATTAATTTTACAATTTGTGTCAATTCTGCTTTTTCCAGAGAATGGAAAACGATAGAATCATCAATACGATTAATAAATTCTGGCTTGAATGTTTTTTTCATTTCTTCCATAATCCGTTTTTCCATTGCTGAATGATCTTTTTTATTGTTTACTGTGCCAAATCCTACAGATTTTTCATCTCTTAAAGCTGTTGCTCCCAAATTAGATGTCATAATCATAACCGTATTTTTGAAATCAACTTTTCGGCCTTTGGCATCCGTTAGATGACCATCATCAAGAACTTGCAATAAAATATTAAATACATCTGGATGAGCTTTTTCAACTTCATCAAATAGGATAACAGAATAAGGTTTTTGACGGATTTTTTCGGTTAATTGGCCACCTTCATCATATCCAACATATCCAGGAGGTGAGCCGATTAAACGACTCGTGCTGTATTTTTCCATGAATTCGGACATGTCTACCCGAACTAACGCTTCTTCATTGCCAAACATTGCTTCTGCAAGAGCCTTAGCTAGCTCTGTTTTACCAACACCTGTAGGTCCTAAGAACATAAATGAACCTATTGGACGGTTAGGATCTTTCAACCCACTCCTAGAACGTCTGATTGCTCTAGAAACTGATCCAACAGCTAGTTCTTGCCCAATCACTCGTTTATGCAATATTTTTTCTAAATTCATTAAACGGTCTGATTCTTTTTGTTCCATTTGCTGAACAGGGATACTCGTCCATAAAGATACAACCTCTGCGATATCTCTTTCAGTTACTTCTAGTGAGTTTAAAGAAGCTTTTCCTTCTTGTTTTTGTAATAAATTTTCAATTTTTTTACGTTGTTTCATTTCTTTTATACGAATTCTCGCAGCTTGTTCAAAATCTTGTAACTGGATAGCATCTTCTTTATTTTGTATCAAAGCTTCTAAGTCTGAGACTGCAGCTGCAACTGGAGAAGGTTTACCTGAAACATCTAAACGTACTTTAGAAGCAGATTCATCTATCAAATCAATAGCTTTATCCGGTAATTGTCTTGATGTAATATAACGAGATGAAAGCTTAACTGCAGCATGTATAGCTTCATCCGTAATTTTAACACCGTGATGTTCTTCGTAACGAGAACGTAAACCTAACAAGATTTCTTCTGTTTCCTCTTCTGAAGGAGGATCCACATGAATTGGTGAGAATCGTCTTTCTAAAGCAGCATCTTTTTCAATATATTTTTGATATTCATCTAATGTTGTTGCTCCTATAGTCTGCAGTTCACCACGTGCTAATGCAGGTTTCAAAATATTAGATGCATCAATAGCACCTTCTGCCCCACCAGCACCAATTAGCGTGTGCAGCTCATCTATGAATAAGATAACTTCACCATCTTGATAAATTTCATCAATAATTTTTTTCATTCGTTCTTCAAATTCGCCACGATATTTTGTACCAGCTACCAATGAACCCATATCGAGCATCATTAACCGTTTATTTGCTAATGCAGCTGGAACTTCACCATCTTTGATTTTTTGTGCTAATCCTTCAGCAATAGCTGTTTTACCTACACCGGGTTCTCCTACTAAAACAGGATTATTTTTTGTTCTACGGCTCAACACTTGAATAATACGTTTGATCTCTTTATGACGACCAACGACTGGATCTAATTTCCCTTCTCTTGCCACAGCAGTCAAGTCGCGAGCCAAAGAATCTAAGGTTGGTGTGCCTGCAACTTGTTTAGCAGCTGGTTTTGCTTTTCTACCTTTAGCATTTGTTGCATCACCCAAACCAATTTTTTTCAATACGATTTGACGAGCTTTGTTTAAATTGATATCTAAATTGCTTAAAATTTTAGATGATAAAATGTCTTCTTCGCGTAGTAATCCTAACAATAAATGCTCTGTGCCAACAAGTGCTGAACCCATACGTCTTGCTTCATCTGTAGCAAATGTAATAGCTTGTTTAGCTCTTGGAGAATAAGGAAGAATAGCATTTTTAGAAAGGTACTTCATTGTTCCATAGCCCGTAAAGTGTTCGATTTCTTCTCTAATATCGACTTCAGTCACAGAAAATTGTCTTAACGTTTTCCCAGCAATTCCATCCTGCTCCATAATCAATCCTAAAAGAATGTGTTCAGTCCCTACAGAGTGGTGACGAAATCCCTTTGCTTCTTCTTGCGCCATGATCAAAACCATTCTTGCTTTTTCAGAAAATAATTCATCCATTTATATTTCGCCTCCGATTTTATTCTTTATTCATATTTCAAATTGTTCAAAAAGGCCACTAATAGTTTAGCTCGTAATTCATTTTCGTCTATTCCATCAGCATTTAAGAGTGATTTTCCCATTACAGATAGCATAATATTTGCCTCTCTCTTAGTCAACATTTCAGTTTCAAATAATCTTTCTATAATAGAATAAGCATTCTTTTGAGTGATTCTATTTCCAATGATATCGATCATCATATCCAACATCTCAGCTTCATCCAACAGTTTCACTTTAATGATACGTATATAACCGCCACCACCACGTTTACTTTCAACCAAATAACCTTGTTGCACTGTAAAACGAGTATTTATAACATAATTTATTTGAGAAGGAACACAATTAAATCGATCTGCCATCTCGCTGCGTCTGATCTCGACTCGTTCATCTTGACCTAAAACTTTTTTTAAATAAGCTTCAATGATGTCCGACATATTTTGATTATGCATGGGTTACCTGTTACTAAAACATTTCAGTGTATGATAAAGATAATAATTTTACCTTCTCTACTTTACAACGGTGTTTTTTTAGTAACACTCCTTTTCTTATCGTCCTAACACTAGACTTAATCATTTAGCTTATCAATAACATAAACTAAATTAATAGCGGAGGATACCTCTAGTAAAAACTAGAAAGCATTCTTGACTAATCCTGACTTTCATTATACGAGAAATAAGAAGATTTGAAAAGTAACTTTACTCATTTCATCTAAATTAACTCCGAAACTTCTTCTATTGCCCAATAGACAAAGAAAATAAATATTAAAGTTTATCTTTTTATCTAAGAAAAATGCATGGCTAAAGTATTAGCCAATTTTAAAAATTGACTCTCAATTTAATGTAGCTTTTTACGGATCTAATTCTGTTAAATAAAAGTAGTGTCTTTTTTAACCAAATACAAATCAACGATGATAGCTTTGATTATCGAAAAAAAGTCTGTTTTATTTTCTTTTATAGATAGAAACTGTTTTTTTCGTGCATATGAATACTACCAATCAGACGAAAAAATAGCTGTCTAATTTTTGGTGTGGATAAAAAAATTAATTACATAACTCACCTAAAAATTCTGGCGGAATAGGTTCTGCTTGTAACCATATCATTGAATTCAATGCGAATAACAGAGAGTTAACGCTCTGTTAAGGCTTGAAAACCTTAAGACTATGGTTTTCCAGGTCTTCAGGTAGCTCCCCTGGCTTCACAAGCAAGTTCGTACATTCCAGAAGAAATTTCATCTTGAAGCATCCACACTATTTGACCTAGAACCAAAACAATTATACAACCAAAAAAAAAGATAATTTCTCTAATTATTAAGAGAAATCATCTTTTTAAAATTATTTATCGGGAAGACAGGATTCGAACCTGCGACCCCTTGGTCCCAAACCAAGTGCTCTACCAAGCTGAGCTACTTCCCGTTCAATTACTTCTTAATTTTTCTTTCAAAAGAAATGCACCCAAGAGGACTTGAACCTCTAACCCCTTGATTCGTAGTCAAGTACTCTATCCAATTGAGCTATGGGTGCAAATAGTGCCGAGGGCCGGAATCGAACCGGCACGGTGATCACTCACCGCAGGATTTTAAGTCCTGTGCGTCTACCTGTTCCGCCACCCCGGCATTAGAACAGTTCTTCATCTTACGAATAAGCTTACTAGTCAAACTAGTAAGCGAAAGACGGGATTCGAACCCGCGACCCCCACCTTGGCAAGGTGATGTTCTACCACTGAACTACTTTCGCAAAAGAATGCCGGCTAAAGGAGTTGAACCCTCGACCCTCTGATTACAAATCAGATGCTCTACCAACTGAGCTAAGCCGGCTGAAGTGATACCTCAATCATTTAATAAAGATAATGCGGGTGAAGGGACTTGAACCCCCACGTCTTACGACGCTAGATCCTAAATCTAGTGCGTCTGCCAATTCCGCCACACCCGCAAAAACATGGCATAACTAACCATATTTGACTGATTAGCTATGAGTCATGCAGGATTCGAACCTGCGACCCTCTGATTAAAAGTCAGATGCTCTACCAACTGAGCTAATGACTCATGGTGGAGGTTGACGGGCTCGAACCGCCGACCCTCTGCTTGTAAGGCAGATGCTCTCCCAACTGAGCTAAACCTCCATAAAAAAAAAAAACAATTGAATTTGCGTGGCAACGTCCTACTCTCACAAAGGGAAACCCTTCACTACCATCGGCGCTAAGAAGCTTAACTTCTGTGTTCGGCATGGGAACAGGTGTGACCTTCTTGCCATCATCACCACACAATTTCAATCAGAGAACATTGTTCTCTCAAAACTGGATAAGGTAAAAATCGTTTTTGTTCTGAATCCGTCGTACACCGGTTATTTCTTTGGTTAAGTCCTCGACCGATTAGTATTGGTCCGCTCCATATATCGCTATACTTCCACTTCCAACCTATCAACCTGATCATCTCTCAGGGGTCTTACTCACTTACGTGATGGGAAATCTCATCTTGAGGGGGGCTTCACGCTTAGATGCTTTCAGCGTTTATCCCGTCCACACATAGCTACCCAGCAATGCCCTTGGCAGAACAACTGGTACACCAGAGGTGTGTCCATCCCGGTCCTCTCGTACTAAGGACAGCTCCTCTCAAATTTCCTACGCCCGCGACGGATAGGGACCGAACTGTCTCACGACGTTCTGAACCCAGCTCGCGTACCGCTTTAATGGGCGAACAGCCCAACCCTTGGGACCGACTACAGCCCCAGGATGCGATGAGCCGACATCGAGGTGCCAAACCTCCCCGTCGATGTGGACTCTTGGGGGAGATAAGCCTGTTATCCCCAGGGTAGCTTTTATCCGTTGAGCGATGGCCCTTCCATACGGAACCACCGGATCACTAAGCCCGACTTTCGTCCCTGCTCGACTTGTAGGTCTCGCAGTCAAGCTCCCTTATGCCTTTACACTCTGCGAATGATTTCCAACCATTCTGAGGGAACCTTTGGGCGCCTCCGTTACACTTTAGGAGGCGACCGCCCCAGTCAAACTGCCCGTCAGACACTGTCTCCCAGCCCGATAAGGGCTGTGGGTTAGAGTGGTCATACAGCAAGGGTAGTATCCCACCAACGCCTCCACCAAGACTGGCGTCCTGGCTTCATTGGCTCCTACCTATCCTGTACAAGCTGTACAAACACTCAATATCAAACTGCAGTAAAGCTCCATGGGGTCTTTCCGTCCTGTCGCGGGTAACCTGCATCTTCACAGGTACTATAATTTCACCGAGTCTCTCGTTGAGACAGTGCCCAGATCGTTACGCCTTTCGTGCGGGTCGGAACTTACCCGACAAGGAATTTCGCTACCTTAGGACCGTTATAGTTACGGCCGCCGTTTACTGGGGCTTCAATTCTGAGCTTCGCCCGAGAGCTAACCCTTCCTCTTAACCTTCCAGCACCGGGCAGGCGTCAGCCCCTATACGTCATCTTACGATTTTGCAGAGACCTGTGTTTTTGATAAACAGTCGCCTGGGCCTATTCACTGCGGCTGACCAATTGGTCAGCACCCCTTCTCCCGAAGTTACGGGGTCATTTTGCCGAGTTCCTTAACGAGAGTTCTCTCGCACACCTTAGGATTCTCTCCTCGACTACCTGTGTCGGTTTGCGGTACGGGCAGTTTGTTTCTAACTAGAAGCTTTTCTTGACAGTGTGACATCGGGAACTTCGGTACTTAATTTCCCTCCCCATCACAACTTGTTCTTAAAGAAGCAAGCATTTGACTCACTTCAAAACTTGTTGCTTGGACGTGCATATCCAACAGCACGTATTCCTTAGCCTACTGTGTCCCTCCATTGTTCAAACAAAACAAACTGGTACAGGAATCTCAACCTGTTGTCCATCGTCTACGCCATTCGGCCTCGACTTAGGTCCCGACTAACCCTGGGAGGACGAGCCTTCCCCAGGAAACCTTAGTCATTCGGTGGACGGGATTCTCACCCGTCTTTCGCTACTCATACCGGCATTCTCACTTCTAAGCGCTCCACTAGTCCTCACGATCTAGCTTCAACGCCCTTAGAACGCTCTCCTACCATAGAACCAATGGTTCTATCCACAGCTTCGGTGTTATGTTTAGCCCCGGTAAATTTTCGGCGCAGGGTCACTCGACTAGTGAGCTATTACGCACTCTTTAAATGATGGCTGCTTCTGAGCCAACATCCTAGTTGTCTAAGCAACTCCACATCCTTTTCCACTTAACATAAACTTTGGGACCTTAGCTGGTGGTCTGGGCTGTTTCCCTTTCGACTACGGATCTTATCACTCGCAGTCTGACTCCCGGATATAAATCAATGGCATTCGGAGTTTATCTGAATTCGGTAACCCTAGAAGGGCCCCTAGTCCAAACAGTTGCTCTACCTCCATGATTCTAATTCCGAGGCTAGCCCTAAAGCTATTTCGGAGAGAACCAGCTATCTCCAAGTTCGATTGGAATTTCTCCGCTACCCACACCTCATCCCCGCATTTTTCAACATACGTGGGTTCGGTCCTCCAGTGCGTATTACCGCACCTTCAACCTGGACATGGGTAGATCACTTGGTTTCGGGTCTACGACCACATACTCATTCGCCCTATTCAGACTCGCTTTCGCTACGGCTCCGTCTCATCAACTTAACCTCGCATGTGATCGTAACTCGCCGGTTCATTCTACAAAAGGCACGCTATCACCCATTAACGGGCTTTAACTATTTGTAGGCACACGGTTTCAGGGGCTATTTCACTCCTCTTCCGAGGTTCTTTTCACCTTTCCCTCACGGTACTGGTTCACTATCGGTCACTAGGGAGTATTTAGCCTTGGGAGATGGTCCTCCCGGATTCCGACGGAATTTCTCGTGTTCCGCCGTACTCAGGATACTGATCAGAGTGAAATTGGTTTCGGTTACAGGGCTTTTACCTTCTTCGGCAGACCTTTCCAGGTCGCTTCTCCTACCAACTTCATTTATGACTCTATATGTTCAGTCCTACAACCCCAGAAAGCAAGCTTTCTGGTTTGGGCTATTCCCGTTTCGCTCGCCGCTACTCAGGGAATCGATTTTTCTTTCTCTTCCTGCAGGTACTTAGATGTTTCAGTTCTCTGCGTCTACCTCTACTGACCTATGTATTCAGTCAGCAGTAACATCCTATCAAAGATGCTGGGTTCCCCCATTCGGAAATCTTTGGATCAAAGCTCACTTACAGCTCCCCAAAGCATATCGGCGTTAGTCCCGTCCTTCATCGGCTCCTAGTGCCAAGGCATTCACCGTGCGCCCTTATTAACTTAACCTATGGTTAATCGTTAATGTTTAATACTCATCTTTCGATGAGAACCTTAAAAAACTTATTTTTTAAAAATTTTCGGTGTGTTTCTGGTTTCTTACTTAATTACGATTTTTAACTTTATCCAGTTTTCAAAGAACAATTCTTTTCGCAACTAAAGTTGCAATGGAGCCTAGCGGGATCGAACCGCTGACCTCCTGCGTGCAAGGCAGGCGCTCTCCCAGCTGAGCTAAGGCCCCGGGAACTAATATTTCATGTTATTTTTCAAAAATGAAAAGTGGGCCTAAATGGACTCGAACCATCGACCTCACGCTTATCAGGCGTGCGCTCTAACCAGCTGAGCTATAGGCCCAACGTATTAGGCATTTCAGTAAAGCTTTTTTTTGAGAAGATTAGACCTCTCAAAACTAAACAAAGTAAAGACGAATGTGTGGGTTTCCGTTATATTCCTTAGAAAGGAGGTGATCCAGCCGCACCTTCCGATACGGCTACCTTGTTACGACTTCACCCCAATTATCTGTCCCACCTTAGGCGGCTGGCTCCCAAAAGGGTTACCTCACCGACTTCGGGTGTTACAAACTCTCGTGGTGTGACGGGCGGTGTGTACAAGACCCGGGAACGTATTCACCGCGGCGTGCTGATCCGCGATTACTAGCGATTCCGGCTTCATGCAGGCGAGTTGCAGCCTGCAATCCGAACTGAGAATGGCTTTAAGAGATTAGCTTGGCCTCGCGACCTTGCGACTCGTTGTACCATCCATTGTAGCACGTGTGTAGCCCAGGTCATAAGGGGCATGATGATTTGACGTCATCCCCACCTTCCTCCGGTTTATCACCGGCAGTCTCACTAGAGTGCCCAACTGAATGCTGGCAACTAATAATAGGGGTTGCGCTCGTTGCGGGACTTAACCCAACATCTCACGACACGAGCTGACGACAACCATGCACCACCTGTCACTTTGTCCCCGAAGGGAAAGCCCTATCTCTAGGGTGGTCAAAGGATGTCAAGACCTGGTAAGGTTCTTCGCGTTGCTTCGAATTAAACCACATGCTCCACCGCTTGTGCGGGTCCCCGTCAATTCCTTTGAGTTTCAACCTTGCGGTCGTACTCCCCAGGCGGAGTGCTTAATGCGTTAGCTGCAGCACTGAAGGGCGGAAACCCTCCAACACTTAGCACTCATCGTTTACGGCGTGGACTACCAGGGTATCTAATCCTGTTTGCTCCCCACGCTTTCGAGCCTCAGCGTCAGTTACAGACCAGAGAGTCGCCTTCGCCACTGGTGTTCCTCCACATATCTACGCATTTCACCGCTACACGTGGAATTCCACTCTCCTCTTCTGCACTCAAGTTCCCCAGTTTCCAATGACCTTCCCCGGTTGAGCCGGGGGCTTTCACATCAGACTTAAAGAACCGCCTGCGCTCGCTTTACGCCCAATAAATCCGGACAACGCTTGCCACCTACGTATTACCGCGGCTGCTGGCACGTAGTTAGCCGTGGCTTTCTGGTTAGATACCGTCAGGGGATGAGCAGTTACTCTCATCCTTGTTCTTCTCTAACAACAGAGTTTTACGATCCGAAAACCTTCTTCACTCACGCGGCATTGCTCCGTCAGACTTTCGTCCATTGCGGAAGATTCCCTACTGCTGCCTCCCGTAGGAGTCTGGGCCGTGTCTCAGTCCCAGTGTGGCCGATCACCCTCTCAGGTCGGCTACGTATCATCGCCTTGGTGAGCCATTACCTCACCAACTAGCTAATACGCCGCGGGTCCATCCATAAGCGGTAGCCGAAGCCACCTTTCTTCTATTCGTCATGTGACGTTTAGAAATATGCGGTATTAGCATCCGTTTCCGAATGTTATCCCCCTCTTATGGGCAGGTTACCCACGTGTTACTCACCCGTCCGCCACTCCTTGACTTCGGTGGGTGCAAGCACCCGGTGAAATCAAAGCGTTCGACTTGCATGTATTAGGCATGCCGCCAGCGTTCGTCCTGAGCCAGGATCAAACTCTCATATAAAATGATGCTTGAAGCTCATTATTGAATTGCTAGCGAATAATTATTCACTAATTTTGTTACTGTTGACTTAGCACTGCTAAGTCACCCTCACATTTTGTTCGTTTTACTTTGTTTAGTTTTCAAAGGTCTAAAGTGTGTTGTTTGTTTGTGACAACTTATATATAATATCATGTCTCAAATCGTCTGTCAACAACTTTTCAAAATTTTTCTTTGTGTTGTATACCGGTTTGTTTCAACCTGTCTCAACGACATTTACAAATATACCAGTGAAACCAACATTCGTCAATGTTTTTCTAGAATAAATTCGATTTATTTTTCAAACCAGAACATTCAACATTAAATCAGATTCTATTCTCTTTAAAATCGCTAAAAAAAACGAATAATAGTATCGTTTTTCTACTAATTATAAGGGAAATATCATTTTATACTATTTTACATATTTATACTTTTATTTTATATTATATACATAAAAAAATCCCTACAAGTTTAAAACCTTGCAGGGATCTTTTTATTTTTCGCTAAGACTTGTTCCATTTGTTTCAATAACTTTTTTATACCAGAAGAAGCTTTCCTTTTTATACCGTTCTAACGTTCCTGAACCATCATCATGACGATCAACATAAATGAACCCGTAACGTTTCTTTAACTCAGCTGTTGAAGCACTAACTAAATCGATACAGCCCCAAGTTGTATATCCCATAACTTGGACACCATCTTTAAGTGCCTCTCCAACCTGTACTAGATGATCATTTAGATATTTGATACGGTAATCATCATTAACTGTTTTATTGCCATTTTCATCGGTAATCAACTCATCATTTGCCCCTAATCCATTTTCGACAATGAACAATGGTTTTTGATATCTATCCCAAAAGCTATTTAATACAATACGTAGTCCTTTAGGATCAATTTGCCATCCCCATTCAGAAGCTTCTAAATAAGGATTAGATATGCCGCCCAAAATATTTCCCTTGCCTTTTTCTCTTTTGCTTTCATCAGCGGTTTCAGTAGAACTCATATAATAACTGAATGAAATAAAATCAACTGTATTTTTTAATAGTTCTTCGTCTTCTGGACCATAATCTAACTCGATAGCATTTTCACGGAAAAATCTCTTCATGTAGCCTGGATAAGTGCCTCGAACATGTACATCGGAGAAGAAGTAATTTTTGCGCTCGGCCTCCATAACAGCAATAATATCATCTGGATGAGATGTCAATGGATAAGTTGGCATAGCTAAAACCATACAACCAATTTGTGCTTCTGGCATAATTTTATGTCCAATTTTCGTAGCTGAAGCACTTGCTACTAACTCGTGATGGACAGCCTGGTACAAATCTTTTTGAGTCAGCTTTTCTGGAGCAGTAGCTATTCCACCACTCATGAACGGTGCATGTATAATTGAATTGATTTCATTGAAGGTCAACCAATATTTCACTTTTCCTTTGTAACGTGTAAAGACAGTACGGACATAATTTTCATAAAATCCAATCATTTTACGGTTGACCCAGCCATCGTATTCTTTGGCTAAATGAAGTGGCGTTTCATAATGAGAAAGCGTTACTAACGGTTCGATATTGTATTTAAGCAATTCATCGAATAAATCATCGTAAAATTTCAGTCCAGCTTCATTTGGTTCTGTTTCGTCTCCATTAGGAAAGATACGCGACCAGGCAATTGATGTACGAAAGGTTTTAAATCCCATTTCTGCAAATAACTTAACATCCTCTTTGTAGCGATGATAAAAATCAATTCCTACAAGTTTCATATTATCTTCTGTAGGTACTTCAGTTATCGGACCAAATCCGCCATGTGGCGTTACATCTTGTACAGTTAATCCCTTGCCGTCTTCATTATAAGCACCTTCTAATTGGTTCGCAGCAACTGCTCCGCCCCACAAAAAATCTTTTGGAAATTGGTCTACTGTCAAAGTGATCTTCTCCTTCATATTGCTTAATTATTTTCACTTATTCGCATTATTTTTTTCGTTACATTAAGTATAACATGCTATTTTCCAATTATTGAAAGCAGTTGCAAGGAATACCACATCCGTTTCATGGATATTCCTTTGCCCACCTAACTTTACTTACTTAAATCTGTTCCATTCGTTTCTATGACTTTTTTATACCAGAAGAACGAGTCTTTTCTTGAGCGATTTAAAGTACCCTTTCCTTCGTCATCTTGATCAACGTAAACATACCCATAGCGTTTAGACATTTCTGAAGTAGAAGCACTAACTAAATCGATTGCTCCCCAGCTTGTGTAACCCATTAAATCTACGCCATCTTTAATTGCTTCTTTCATTTGTTCAATATGCTTTTGCAAATAGTCGATCCGATAATCATCATGAATACTTCCATCTTCTTCTACTGCATCATATGCTCCTAGACCATTTTCAACAATGAATAAGGGCAGTTGGTACCGATCATAAAAATCATTCAGCGTCCATCTTAATCCGATGGGATCAATTTGCCAGCCCCAATCGGAGGTTTCTAGATAGGTATTTTTTATTCCTCCCATAAAGTTGCCATTAACCTGATTTTCTAACGGTTTCGAACTAGTCGTACTGGACATATAATAACTGAAAGAAATAAAATCAACGGGATAAGCTTTCAAAATCTCATCATCTCCGCGTTCCTTATAAATGTTAATCTTCTTTTCATGAAAGTAACGATCCATATAAGTAGGATACTCGCCACGCGCTTGAACGTCTGTGAAGAATAAGTTCAATTGGTTTTCCTCTTGAGCTTTTAAGACATCTTTCGGGTTGTTGGTTTCAGGATAAGTTGTCATACGAGCTAGCATACACCCTATTTTAAATTCTGGATTAATTTCATGTCCAATTTTTGTAGCCAATGCACTAGCTACAAATTGATGATGTCCCGCTTGATAAGACAACTCCAATGGATTTTCTGCATCTTCTACTAACACTCCGCCTCCTGTATAAGGACTTAGTGTGATAATGTTGATTTCATTAAATGTTAGCCAATATTTAACCTTATTTTGATAACGCGTGAAGACTGTTTCAGCATACTGAACAAAGATGTCAATAACTTTACGATCAGCCCATCCATTATACTTCAATGTCAGGTTCAGTGGTGTTTCATAATGAGATAAGGTTACTAACGGTTCAATACCGTATTTCAAACATTCATCAAATACATTATCATAAAAAGCTAATCCCGCTTCATTCGGTGTAGCATCATCTCCATTAGGGAAGATACGTGCCCAGTTAAGAGATAACCTGAACACTTTAAATCCCATTTCAGCAAGTAAAGCAATGTCCTCTTTATAATGATGATAGAAATCAACCCCAAAACGTTTCGGGAAAACAGCATCTACGTTTCCTGCTAAAATTTCCTCAATTTCGTTACGCGAAACATCTAACGAAAATCCTCCTCCACGTTCTTCTTTAGGAATGAATCTAACCATGTCTGCAGTTGAAAGGCCTTTTCCTCCCTCGTTATATGCTCCTTCAAACTGGTTAGCTGCAGTTGCCCCACCCCATAAAAATCCTTTTGGAAAACCTTCAATTTTCTTCATCTCATTACCTCATTTTCTAATTTTATATCACTATAGTCATCAATTGCTCTGTTGAAGCAATCGTTGTTTTTTCTGTTGTAATGACATCTAGATAATTTTGTGAATTTGTAATAACAATTGGCGTAATGATGCTATAACCTGCATTTTTAATTTTTTCAATATCAAATTCAATCAACAATTGACCTTTTGTTACTTTATCTCCTTGTTTAACGTGTGGAACAAATCCTTCTCCATCCAATTGAACAGTATCCATACCGATATGAATCAAAATTTCTGTACCCTCATCTGAAGTTATCCCAATTGCATGTGCTGTAGGGAACAACATTGTAATGACTCCATTAACTGGTGAAACTACTTTTCCTTCCACGGGATCAATAGCAAGACCTTTTCCCATTGCTCCAGAAGAAAAAGCTTCATCTCGCACATTAGAAAGGGGTATAATAGATCCTTTTAACGGACTTTCAATAACATCTTTTCCAATATAAACTTCATTACCTGACTCAATTACGCCATCCTTAGATGTTTCTGCGACAACTACATCGTCTTCATATAATTTACCGAATCCGACAATATACGTTAATACAAAACCAAGGATAGTTGAAGCGATAATGATAGCGATAACTCCTAACACTGAACCGTTATTTCCACCAGCCGGATTCAAAAAGTTTGTGATTCCAAAAACTCCTAATCCACCGACCATAAATATTTTAGCATCAATCAACCCAATGGCTGCCCCACCAATCGCCCCAGCAATACAACTCATGATGAATGGTTTTTTAAGTGGTAAACTGATTCCATAAATAGCCGGTTCAGTCACTCCAAATATACCGGAAATAATAGAAGGAATGCTCAATGATTTAACTTTTTTCTCTTTTGTTTTCAACATTACTGCAATAATCGCACCTGTTTGTGCAAATGAAGCTGCAAAAGACATAGCTACAACAGGATCACTTCCATAAACAGCTAAATTATTAAGTGCTACTGGAATTAGACCCCAGTGTAATCCAAACATAACGAAGATTTGCCAAAATCCACCGATGATCAAGCCAGCAACAACTGGACTTAAGTTATAAACAGCTAACGTTCCTGCTCCTACCAAACTACCTGCCCAGGTTGCAATAGGGCCAATAATGATAAAAGTTAGCGGGACAACTACTAACAGTGTAAAGAAGGGAACTAAAAATGTTTTAACAACATCTGGAATGAATTTCTTCAAACCTTTTTCTACTTTTGAAGCCAATATAATAGATAGAATGATTGGAATAACTGAAGAAGAATACGTCATCAAAATAAGCGGTATTCCTAAAAATTCAATAAAAACTGGTGACTCAATTAATGTTCCAGCAAATAATGTGTATAGCGGTTCTCCTGCTGTTATACCAGTTAAGGTTGGATAAACCAATGATGCTCCAATAGCCATTGCCGTAAATTGATTCACATTCAATTTTTTACTGGCTGTAAGAGCTAAGAAAATGGGGAAGAAATAAAATAGTGAATCTCCGATGGCATTTAATATTTGATACGTACCCGATTCAACTGTTAACCATCCAAAAGCTACAAATAGCGCATTAAATCCTTTGATCATCCCAGTAGCTGCTAAAGTTCCTAAAGTTGGTGCAAAAATTCCAGAAATCAAATCAATAAATTTATTAAAGATACTTGTCTTTTCTGAGTCTTGTGAATCAGACTCGTCTAAAGTATTTAAATTTCCTACTGCCATTACTTCTTGATAAACATCTGGAACATGGTTTCCAATAACAACTTGATACTGTCCTCCACTTTTGATTACGGTTACAATTCCATCCGTTTTCTTTAATACGTCTGTATTTGCTCTACTTTCATCTTTTAGCTTAAAACGTAAACGAGTAACGCAATGTGTTAAGTTATTAATATTTTCAGTACCACCAACGTTTTCTATAATTGATTTAGCCAATGCTTCATACTTCATGATAAGTCCTTCTCTCTTTTATTTTTTTAAAAAGAAAAACCTAAATCGATAGCATGACGCATCTTTATTAGATACATACTAGCTATCAACTTAGGTTTTGCCCGTTTACACAGTAACAATCCATCATTGATGTGTGATTATTTAATTTTTTCACTCGTCACTCGTTGGATATGAATCGCTAAGTAGACCTGTTCATCTTTCGCTAATAACGTGTGGTGCTTATTTTTAAGATAGTTATTGATTTTATTGCTGCATTCGAAAGCTTTTGGGTATTTTATTTTGACCTGTTCGAACAAAAAGTCATCATTCGAGCTTTTGTCCTCATGTTCAAGCATTCTACGTGCAAAATATTGCAGATGAGTCACAAAACGAGAGTAGTTAAAGGAATCTTCATTAAAAACAATACCAAATTGCAATCTCACAATTGTTAAAATATCTTGTACAATTTCCGTCATTTTAACTGTGATTCCTATTTCTTGCCCATCTTGTTTAGCATTCACAATATGTAAGGCTATAGATGCTGCCTCATCTTCGCTCATTAGTACACCGAATTTGGCTTTTATAGTTTCTAACGTTTTTAATCCAATTTCATATTCTGGCTTATAAAATTTTTTTATTTCCCAAGTTAAAGGGTTTTTTATTTCGATTCCTTCACCTGTTCGTTTTATTGCATAATTCAAGTGATCTGTTAAGGTTAAATAAATATTATTGCTTAGTTTAGTTTTTAAAATAGCTTGAGCATACTTGATCGTATCTGTCGCTATTTCTATAATTTCTGGTTTGATTTCTTTAAACAAAGTGGAAAAAGTTTCAATACCTTCATTTCCTTCTGGTACAAAAGTTTTTTCTATTTTTTTGACTTCAATCGTATCGCCAACTTTACGTTGAAAAGCAATTCCTCTTCCCATTACTACCATTTCTTCCTTAGTATCAGTTAAAGTAATTACAACATTATTATTCAATACTTTTTCTATTCTCATTTTATCGCTTTGCTCACCAACTTTCACCTTATAGAAAATTAAAAACCTAAACTCATTCCAAATACTCTATCACTAATGGATTAGAGCTATTTCGAATCAATTTAGGTTTTGCCTGCCGAAGCAGTAACAATCCTTTATTGAAATCAATATAACACGACATTCTTTTTTATGCAAGCGTTTTTTTAATTGTTTTATCAAACTTTGTCATTCCAAATAAGTGCTTCTTGAGAAGGATCTATAATTTTTGGTTTTAGTTAGCTGCTTTAAATTGATCACAAAAAAAAGACACCATCCGAAGATGATGTCTTTCTAGTTGCGTGGCAACGTCCTACTCTCACAAAGGGAAACCCTTCACTACCATCGGCGCTAAGAAGCTTAACTTCTGTGTTCGGCATGGGAACAGGTGTGACCTTCTTGCCATCATCACCACACAATTTCAATCAGAGAACATTGTTCTCTCAAAACTGGATAAGGTAAAAATCGTTTTTGTTCTGAATCCGTCGTACACCGGTTATTTCTTTGGTTAAGTCCTCGACCGATTAGTATTGGTCCGCTCCATATATCGCTATACTTCCACTTCCAACCTATCAACCTGATCATCTCTCAGGGGTCTTACTCACTTACGTGATGGGAAATCTCATCTTGAGGGGGGCTTCACGCTTAGATGCTTTCAGCGTTTATCCCGTCCACACATAGCTACCCAGCAATGCCCTTGGCAGAACAACTGGTACACCAGAGGTGTGTCCATCCCGGTCCTCTCGTACTAAGGACAGCTCCTCTCAAATTTCCTACGCCCGCGACGGATAGGGACCGAACTGTCTCACGACGTTCTGAACCCAGCTCGCGTACCGCTTTAATGGGCGAACAGCCCAACCCTTGGGACCGACTACAGCCCCAGGATGCGATGAGCCGACATCGAGGTGCCAAACCTCCCCGTCGATGTGGACTCTTGGGGGAGATAAGCCTGTTATCCCCAGGGTAGCTTTTATCCGTTGAGCGATGGCCCTTCCATACGGAACCACCGGATCACTAAGCCCGACTTTCGTCCCTGCTCGACTTGTAGGTCTCGCAGTCAAGCTCCCTTATGCCTTTACACTCTGCGAATGATTTCCAACCATTCTGAGGGAACCTTTGGGCGCCTCCGTTACACTTTAGGAGGCGACCGCCCCAGTCAAACTGCCCGTCAGACACTGTCTCCCAGCCCGATAAGGGCTGTGGGTTAGAGTGGTCATACAGCAAGGGTAGTATCCCACCAACGCCTCCACCAAGACTGGCGTCCTGGCTTCATTGGCTCCTACCTATCCTGTACAAGCTGTACAAACACTCAATATCAAACTGCAGTAAAGCTCCATGGGGTCTTTCCGTCCTGTCGCGGGTAACCTGCATCTTCACAGGTACTATAATTTCACCGAGTCTCTCGTTGAGACAGTGCCCAGATCGTTACGCCTTTCGTGCGGGTCGGAACTTACCCGACAAGGAATTTCGCTACCTTAGGACCGTTATAGTTACGGCCGCCGTTTACTGGGGCTTCAATTCTGAGCTTCGCCCGAGAGCTAACCCTTCCTCTTAACCTTCCAGCACCGGGCAGGCGTCAGCCCCTATACGTCATCTTACGATTTTGCAGAGACCTGTGTTTTTGATAAACAGTCGCCTGGGCCTATTCACTGCGGCTGACCAATTGGTCAGCACCCCTTCTCCCGAAGTTACGGGGTCATTTTGCCGAGTTCCTTAACGAGAGTTCTCTCGCACACCTTAGGATTCTCTCCTCGACTACCTGTGTCGGTTTGCGGTACGGGCAGTTTGTTTCTAACTAGAAGCTTTTCTTGACAGTGTGACATCGGGAACTTCGGTACTTAATTTCCCTCCCCATCACAACTTGTTCTTAAAGAAGCAAGCATTTGACTCACTTCAAAACTTGTTGCTTGGACGTGCATATCCAACAGCACGTATTCCTTAGCCTACTGTGTCCCTCCATTGTTCAAACAAAACAAACTGGTACAGGAATCTCAACCTGTTGTCCATCGTCTACGCCATTCGGCCTCGACTTAGGTCCCGACTAACCCTGGGAGGACGAGCCTTCCCCAGGAAACCTTAGTCATTCGGTGGACGGGATTCTCACCCGTCTTTCGCTACTCATACCGGCATTCTCACTTCTAAGCGCTCCACTAGTCCTCACGATCTAGCTTCAACGCCCTTAGAACGCTCTCCTACCATAGAACCAATGGTTCTATCCACAGCTTCGGTGTTATGTTTAGCCCCGGTAAATTTTCGGCGCAGGGTCACTCGACTAGTGAGCTATTACGCACTCTTTAAATGATGGCTGCTTCTGAGCCAACATCCTAGTTGTCTAAGCAACTCCACATCCTTTTCCACTTAACATAAACTTTGGGACCTTAGCTGGTGGTCTGGGCTGTTTCCCTTTCGACTACGGATCTTATCACTCGCAGTCTGACTCCCGGATATAAATCAATGGCATTCGGAGTTTATCTGAATTCGGTAACCCTAGAAGGGCCCCTAGTCCAAACAGTTGCTCTACCTCCATGATTCTAATTCCGAGGCTAGCCCTAAAGCTATTTCGGAGAGAACCAGCTATCTCCAAGTTCGATTGGAATTTCTCCGCTACCCACACCTCATCCCCGCATTTTTCAACATACGTGGGTTCGGTCCTCCAGTGCGTATTACCGCACCTTCAACCTGGACATGGGTAGATCACTTGGTTTCGGGTCTACGACCACATACTCATTCGCCCTATTCAGACTCGCTTTCGCTACGGCTCCGTCTCATCAACTTAACCTCGCATGTGATCGTAACTCGCCGGTTCATTCTACAAAAGGCACGCTATCACCCATTAACGGGCTTTAACTATTTGTAGGCACACGGTTTCAGGGGCTATTTCACTCCTCTTCCGAGGTTCTTTTCACCTTTCCCTCACGGTACTGGTTCACTATCGGTCACTAGGGAGTATTTAGCCTTGGGAGATGGTCCTCCCGGATTCCGACGGAATTTCTCGTGTTCCGCCGTACTCAGGATACTGATCAGAGTGAAATTGGTTTCGGTTACAGGGCTTTTACCTTCTTCGGCAGACCTTTCCAGATCGCTTCTCCTACCAACTTCATTTATGACTCTATATGTTCAGTCCTACAACCCCAGAAAGCAAGCTTTCTGGTTTGGGCTATTCCCGTTTCGCTCGCCGCTACTCAGGGAATCGATTTTTCTTTCTCTTCCTGCAGGTACTTAGATGTTTCAGTTCTCTGCGTCTACCTCTACTGACCTATGTATTCAGTCAGCAGTAACATCCTATCAAAGATGCTGGGTTCCCCCATTCGGAAATCTTTGGATCAAAGCTCACTTACAGCTCCCCAAAGCATATCGGCGTTAGTCCCGTCCTTCATCGGCTCCTAGTGCCAAGGCATTCACCGTGCGCCCTTATTAACTTAACCTATGGTTAATCGTTAATGTTTAATACTCATCTTTCGATGAGAACCTTAAAAAACTTATTTTTTTAAAACTTTTCGGTGTGTTTCTGGTTTCTTACTTAATTACGATTTTTAACTTTATCCAGTTTTCAAAGAACAATTTTTAAATTCAAGCGTTTGAGAAGATTAGACCTCTCAAAACTAAACAAAGTAAAGACGAATGTGTGGGTTTCCGTTATATTCCTTAGAAAGGAGGTGATCCAGCCGCACCTTCCGATACGGCTACCTTGTTACGACTTCACCCCAATTATCTGTCCCACCTTAGGCGGCTGGCTCCCAAAAGGGTTACCTCACCGACTTCGGGTGTTACAAACTCTCGTGGTGTGACGGGCGGTGTGTACAAGACCCGGGAACGTATTCACCGCGGCGTGCTGATCCGCGATTACTAGCGATTCCGGCTTCATGCAGGCGAGTTGCAGCCTGCAATCCGAACTGAGAATGGCTTTAAGAGATTAGCTTGGCCTCGCGACCTTGCGACTCGTTGTACCATCCATTGTAGCACGTGTGTAGCCCAGGTCATAAGGGGCATGATGATTTGACGTCATCCCCACCTTCCTCCGGTTTATCACCGGCAGTCTCACTAGAGTGCCCAACTGAATGCTGGCAACTAATAATAGGGGTTGCGCTCGTTGCGGGACTTAACCCAACATCTCACGACACGAGCTGACGACAACCATGCACCACCTGTCACTTTGTCCCCGAAGGGAAAGCCCTATCTCTAGGGTGGTCAAAGGATGTCAAGACCTGGTAAGGTTCTTCGCGTTGCTTCGAATTAAACCACATGCTCCACCGCTTGTGCGGGTCCCCGTCAATTCCTTTGAGTTTCAACCTTGCGGTCGTACTCCCCAGGCGGAGTGCTTAATGCGTTAGCTGCAGCACTGAAGGGCGGAAACCCTCCAACACTTAGCACTCATCGTTTACGGCGTGGACTACCAGGGTATCTAATCCTGTTTGCTCCCCACGCTTTCGAGCCTCAGCGTCAGTTACAGACCAGAGAGTCGCCTTCGCCACTGGTGTTCCTCCACATATCTACGCATTTCACCGCTACACGTGGAATTCCACTCTCCTCTTCTGCACTCAAGTTCCCCAGTTTCCAATGACCTTCCCCGGTTGAGCCGGGGGCTTTCACATCAGACTTAAAGAACCGCCTGCGCTCGCTTTACGCCCAATAAATCCGGACAACGCTTGCCACCTACGTATTACCGCGGCTGCTGGCACGTAGTTAGCCGTGGCTTTCTGGTTAGATACCGTCAGGGGATGAGCAGTTACTCTCATCCTTGTTCTTCTCTAACAACAGAGTTTTACGATCCGAAAACCTTCTTCACTCACGCGGCATTGCTCCGTCAGACTTTCGTCCATTGCGGAAGATTCCCTACTGCTGCCTCCCGTAGGAGTCTGGGCCGTGTCTCAGTCCCAGTGTGGCCGATCACCCTCTCAGGTCGGCTACGTATCATCGCCTTGGTGAGCCATTACCTCACCAACTAGCTAATACGCCGCGGGTCCATCCATAAGCGGTAGCCGAAGCCACCTTTCTTCTATTCGTCATGTGACGTTTAGAAATATGCGGTATTAGCATCCGTTTCCGAATGTTATCCCCCTCTTATGGGCAGGTTACCCACGTGTTACTCACCCGTCCGCCACTCCTTGACTTCGGTGGGTGCAAGCACCCGGTGAAATCAAAGCGTTCGACTTGCATGTATTAGGCATGCCGCCAGCGTTCGTCCTGAGCCAGGATCAAACTCTCATATAAAATGATGCTTGAAGCTCATTATTGAATTGCTAGCGAATAATTATTCACTAATTTTGTTACTGTTGACTTAGCACTGCTAAGTCACCCTCACATTTTGTTCGTTTTACTTTGTTTAGTTTTCAAAGGTCTAAAGTGTGTTGTTTGTTTGTGACAACTTATATATAATATCATGTCTCAAACCGTCTGTCAACAACTTTTTTATTTTTTCTTTGTCGCTGTGTCGGTTTGTTTCAACCTGTCTCAGCGACATGTATTAATATAACAGGGATTCAGAGTATCGTCAATAACTTTCGGTTAAAAATATAAAAGAAATTTAATAGACGAACTTTTTTTGTTCCTCCCTTACTCAAAAGTGTTGTTTTTTATTGAATAGCGAATGAATCGACCGCAATTTCTAAAAACGTTCAATATGAATGAAATTGCATTTTTTTACATATTTATCCTTTTTAAATTTTTTAATTATAATATTACCAATTTTAAACAAGCTATTAAATTTATCCATAGCTAAACTTATTAAAAAAGATCTGTACCTTGACGATTATGTGCCGTCACAGGTTACAGATCTTTTCTATTAGTGCCTTATAAGTATCGTTCAATTTATTCACCTTAAATAAACAAACTTAATCTTTTTCTTGGTATTTATCTGGTGTAAATTCAGCATTTTCATAATTCCCTGCTTCATCACCGTAATATTTGTTATAACGTTGTTTGAATTTCCGAAATACAAACGTTATTAAAACTCTTGAAATAGCATAGATTGGTACCCCTAATATTAAGCCGACGAAACCAAGTAAATCTCCTAAAACAAGTAAGACAATAATAATTGTTAAAGGATGGACGTTTAAGTTTTTACCCATGATATTAGGTTCAACTACGTTCCCATCAACAAACTGCACGACTCCCCAAACAATCAGTAATTTGAGGACCATAAACCATGAAGTAATTAATGCTACTATTAATGCCGGTATCATAGCAAGTGCAGCTCCTACAAACGGAATGATACTTGTAAACATTACTACTATAGATAGTATGGCCGAATAATCTAAGCCGATTATAGAAAAACCTATGAACATCATGATCCCTAAAGAAAGTGAAATCATTAATTGCCCTTTGATATAAGATCCTACTTGATTATTGATTGTTGCGAAAATGTTTTTTGTATCTTTTCTAAATTTTGGTGGGATAATTTTAACTGCATAGCTGAAAAATTTCTCATCATCTTTCAATAAAAAGAAGGCAATAATTGGAAACGTCACTATTACTACTAAAATATTTGATACAGTGGAAAAGATACTTGTCAGTCCACTTATGGCGGTATCAAAATAGTCAACGGCTAGACTTGGTATATTGCTCACCCAACTATTTAACCATTCCACAAGATTACTTGCTGAATTTTCAAGTGCCGTGCCCTCTACCCAACTTAAAACAGTTGTTCCAATTGAATCAACATAAGATGGAAAATTATCAACCAAACTTGTCACTTGTTCTTGGATAGGCTGAAACGCTAAAGCTACTAAACCTGCTATAATACCAATAATAGCGATAAATAAGATGGCAACTCCCCAAATTCGTTTTATTTTATGTCGTTCCATCCAATCCACAGTCGGGTTTAACAGGTAATAAAAAATAAAAGCTAAAATCATTGGCGCAACCAAAGTCGAAAAAATAACTTTTAACGGCTCAAAAATAAAAACAATTGCATTATAAATATAAATTAGTATCCCTAACATTATAAGAATAAGTAGGGTAAAAAGAATATTTGTGCCACCTAAATAATTGATAAATTTTGTTTTCTCTTTCATCAGGTACCTCCTTGTTTTAAGTTCCTTTAATCTATACTGTAAAATCTACTCTTTATCACTTTATTTTAAACTATTTTACATCCAAAGTAAAAAAGCAACCTCTTGGGAGGTTGCTTTTTTATTTTTAATTATTGATTACGCATAGTTGGGAATAATAATACGTCTCGAATTGATTGCGCATCAGTCAGCAACATAACTAACCGATCAATTCCTATTCCTAAACCACCTGTTGGAGGCATGCCATACTCTAAAGATTCAATAAAATCTTCATCGATCATATGAGCTTCTTCATTTCCTAAAGCACGCTCTTTCATTTGTGCTTCAAAACGATTTCGTTGGTCAATTGGATCATTCAACTCACTAAAAGCATTGCCATACTCATTTCCTACGATAAATGCTTCAAACCGATCTGTAAAACGAGGGTCTTCTACATTTTTCTTAGCTAATGGTGAAATTTCCAAAGGATGTCCATAAATAAATGTCGGTTGAATCAATTTATCTTCCACAAATTTTTCAAAGAATTCATTCACTACATGACCAAATTGACTGTGTTCTGTTACAGGAACATCATGTGCTTTAGCTAATGCACGTGCTTCTTCATTCGTCATTTGTTGCCAAAAGTCTACACCAGAGTGCTCTTTTATGGCATCGACCATGTGTTGTCGTTTCCATGGAGATTCTAAGTCTACAGACTGCTCATTATAAGTGATTTTTCCCGTACCCAACACACGTTGCGCAACAGTTCGAATCAATCCTTCAACTAAATCCATCACATCTTCAAAATCAGTATACGCTGTATAAGCTTCTAACATTGTAAATTCCGGATTATGAGTTGTGTCTACTCCTTCATTACGGAAAACGCGTCCAATTTCGTAAACTTTTTCCATGCCACCAACAATCAAACGTTTCAAATGCAATTCAAGCGCGATACGCAAATACAATTCCATATCTAGCGTGTTATGGTGTGTAGTAAAAGGACGTGCCGCAGCTCCACCAGCTAAATTATGCAACGTTGGTGTCTCTACTTCTAGATAATCTTGTTCATTTAAATAGTTACGAACTTCTCGGATAATTTGACTACGTTTTGTAAAACGATCAAAACTTTCTCGGTTACTGATCAAATCCAAATATCTTTGGCGGTAACGTTGTTCAACATTTGTCAAACCATGATATTTATCCGGTAACGGACGTAAGGCTTTTGATAATTGGGTAACTGAAGTTGGCTTAATAGTTACTTCACCCGTATCAGTTTTCATAATTATTCCAGAAACACCAATAAAGTCTCCTAAATCAGCATTTTTGAAAGTAGCGTAATCTTCTTCGCCAACAGCATCTTTTCGTACGTAAATTTGAATTTGTCCTTTACGGTCTTGCAAATGAGCAAATCCAACTTTTCCTTTACCGCGTTTAGTCATAATACGACCTGCAACAGTTGCTGTTTCTTCTTTTCCTGCTATTTCTTCTTTAGTAAATTCATCATATGTTTCGTGTAGTTCCGTTGATAGATGCGTTCTCTCGAAACGACTGCCAAACGGATCAACATTACGTTCACGTAAAGCATCCAACTTTTCTCGGCGGACAATTAATTGATCATTTAATTCTTCATGGTTTAATTCTTCGTGGCTCATTATTTCCGCTCCATTTCTTTTATAGCTTCATTCGTGCTCTAATCATCACTCTTAATAATGCCAACATAACGCCAAAAAAGCAAGGAAATTACAAATATCCTTATGCATTTCCCACCTTTTTTATTTTTCTTTCTTATTTAGAGCGTAACTAACTCAGTTATATTTCCTGTGGGAATTTTATAATTTGTATATTAACACAGTTCACAAGCTAGTTAAAGAAGAACCGAAAAAAGGTTGGGACTTATCGTCTCAACCTTCTGTCTTATTCTCATTAGTCTACATATGGAAATACATTTGTTGATAAATAACGTTCCCCATTATCTGCTGCTATCGTGATAACTTTTTTTCCTTGTCCTAACTTTTTAGCTACTTCAATGGCTCCTTTGATTGCAGCTCCTGAAGAAATACCAACTAACAAGCCTTCTTCTACAGCCAGACGACGAGTCATCTCAAAGGCTTCTTCACTAGAAACTTGTATAATTTCATCATAAATGATTGTATCTAGCACTTTAGGTACAAATCCTGTACCAATACCTTGAATTTTATGAGGTCCTTTAGCTCCACCACTTAAAACCGGCGATTCAGTCGGTTCTAAGCCATAAATTTTAACAGAAGGATTAGCTTTTTTCAAAACTTGGCCAACTCCCGTTATTGTTCCACCTGTACCTATTGCAGAAACAAATGCATCCGGAACGACATTTCCAAAAGCTTCTAATATTTCTGGACCGGTAGTAGCAGCATGTACTGCTGGATTAGCGATATTTTCAAATTGCATTGGCATGAAATAGCCTTTGCTTTCTGCAAGTTCTCTCGCTTTTTGAATTGAAGCTGGTATTCCACCTGCTCCTGGCGTTAAAATGAGTTCCGCACCATAAGCTTTCAATAATTTCCTACGCTCCATACTCATCGTATCAGGCATCACAAAAATGGCTTTGTAGCCTTTTGCTGCTGCAATCATCGCTAGACCAACACCAGTATTTCCACTTGTTGGTTCTATGATCGTGTCGCCTAGTTTTAATTTACCTTCTTGTTCTGCTACTTCGATCATATTTAAAGCCACACGATCTTTCGTACTTCCACCTACATTAAATGATTCCAATTTTACATAAACCTCGGCTGCATCTGCAGGAACAACTTTTGTTAAACGAATAATAGGCGTTTCTCCGATTAAATCCGTTACCGAATGAACTACTTTCACCATATTAAGTTACCTCCTAAAATTAAATTCCTTATCTTTTTAGTTTAAAGTTTATCGCTTACAATATCAAGTACAACGTTTTAATCCTTTTTCTATTAAACCACCTACACTATCTATTAAATAATAAATAAAAAAAGCGTTAGACAGCTGACTTTTCGCCTGCTTCCTAACGCTTTTTTTCAACTAATTAGTTGAACCTTCTTTTAAAGCTTCTAATTCTTCAACACTGTATTGGTAGTTATTGCCACAAAAATGACAAACAGCCTCCGCCCCTTGATCCTCAGTGATCATATCATCGATTTCTTTTGAACCTAGCGCAATGATAGCTCTAGAAAAACGATCTTTAGAACAATCACATTCAAATGATACCGGCATTTTTTCTAAAATCTTAGCATTTCCTTTTCCTACTAACCGTTCAAGTATTTCTTCAGGTTTTTCTCCGTTTTCCATTAATTGAGAAACCATAGGAATAGACGCAATGCTTTGTTCCAAATTAGTGATTGTTTCATCTGTCGCACCTGGCATTACTTGGATCATAAATCCTCCAGCTGTTTTGATAGAATCATCTGTGTCTATTAAAACACTTAACCCAAAGGCAGCGGGAGTTTGCTCAGAATTTGCCATGTAATAAGTGAAATCTTCGCCCAATTCTCCACTTACTAGCGGAACCTGACCTGAAAAAGTAGATTTCATTCCAAGATCTTTTGTTACGGTCAAACTTCCTTGTGTCCCAACTGCTCCGCGAACATCAATTTTACCCAAATCATTTGGCGGTAGACTTACATTCGGATTGGCAATATAACCTTTTACTTCACCTTTTCCATTACTATCTACAACAATGTGCCCAACTGGACCATTTCCTTCAACTTTAACAGTGATTTTTTCTTCACCTTTTAAAGTTGCTCCAAGCAACAACGCTCCAACCATTGTACGGCCTAAAGCTGCTGAAGAAGAACTCCAAGTATCATGCCTCTGTTGCGCTTCTCTGACTGTTTCGGTCGCATCAATTGTATATACACGTACTTGTCCATCATAACAAATACTTTTTAATAAATAATCTGACATTTGTTTATCCCCTTTAATAATTTATTATTTCCCAATCAAATCCAAAAGAGGAACGCAACAATGTCGCATTCCTCTTCCAATTTTTATTTAATCGATTACGAACGTTTTGAAGAATCGTCGTCACTTGAAGAATTATCACTAGATTTATCTTCATCATTATGATCTAGATTTAGATCATCGTCAGTACCTAATTCTTTTTTGACTTCTTCCACGATATCTTCGTCTTTAACAGCATGTCTACTTTCTTCTAATGCTTCTTGTTCCTTTTTTAGACGTTCAGCTTCTTTAGCCTCACGAGCTTTTTTTGCTTCTTCAAAAGTAGCACCTTCTGCTTCATGCGGAAATTCTTCTTTCGTATTATCCGGAGCTACAGGCATTTCGCCTGTTTCAAATAAACTCTTAATAGTACGTTCGTCTAATGTTTCAATCTCAAGTAATTTTTCAGCAATTAATTTGTGTTCATCTTTATATTGCTCTAAGATTTTGCGAGCTTCAGTGTGAGCTTCCACAATAATACTACGCACTTCTTGATCAATTTCATAAGCAATTTGTTCAGAATAAGCTTTTGTTTGACCATAATCACGCCCTACAAATACTTGATGATTTCCTTCATATTGAACAGGACCTAATTTATCACTCATACCATATTCCGTAACCATACTTCGAGCTAATTGAGTCGCTTGTTGGAAGTCATTACTTGCTCCAGATGATTGAGAGTTAAATACCATCTCTTCAGCCACACGTCCACCAAGTAATCCTACAATTTGTTCAGACATTTCTTTTTTAGTCATTAAGAAACGATCTTCTTTAGGAAGCATGATCGCGTATCCGCCTGCTTTTCCACGAGGGACGATCGTAACTTTGTGAACGATACGTGCATCATTCAGAACCATTCCGACAATTGTATGTCCAGATTCATGGTAAGCAACCATTGCACGTTCTGTCTTACTAATAACACGATCTTTTTTAGCTGGACCAGCAATGACACGGTCTTGAGCTTCATCAAGATCTAATGCATCTATTTCTTTCTTGTTGCGGCGAGCTGCTACTAGAGCTGCTTCGTTTAGCACATTTTCTAAATCTGCTCCAGAAAAACCTGGAGTTTGTCTTGCAACAACTGCAAGGTCAACGTCAGACGCTAGAGGTTTGTTTTTAGCGTGAACTTTTAAGATAGCTTCACGGCCCTTAACATCAGGGTGTCCTACTAAAATCTGACGGTCAAAACGACCTGGACGCAATAATGCCGGATCTAATACATCAGAACGGTTTGTAGCAGCAATGACAATAACTCCTTCATTTCCTGAGAAACCATCCATTTCTACTAACAATTGATTCAATGTTTGCTCACGTTCGTCATGTCCGCCGCCCATTCCTGCGCCACGTTGACGACCAACAGCATCGATTTCATCAATAAAAATAATAGCCGGTGCTGTTTTTTTAGCATTTTCAAACAAGTCACGTACACGACTTGCTCCGACCCCAACAAACATTTCAACAAATTCTGAACCAGAAATTGAGAAGAACGGCACTCCTGCTTCACCAGCAACGGCTTTAGCTAGCAACGTTTTACCCGTTCCTGGAGGTCCTTCTAACAAGACACCTGCTGGAATACGTGCTCCTAAAGCTGCAAAACGTCTAGGATCTTTCAAAAATTCAACTACTTCAACAAGTTCTTCTTTCTCTTCATCAGCTCCTGCCACATCAGAGAATCGAACTTTGCTCGCTTTACTATCAGCTTCTTTAGCTTTTGATTTACCAAAGTTCATCACGCCACGTCCGCCTTGACCAGCACCACCTTGACCACTTTGTCCCATCATCATGTAGATGAAGAACACAAAAATAACTAGAGGCAATACTGAGATCAATAATGTAACCCAAATACCTGTTGTTTCTTCTTGTTGAGGTGTGTATACAATATTACTTTCATCTGCTAAGGCTGTTATTTCTTGTACTGATGAATCATTCTGTAATATGGCTGTTGTAAATGTTGTACTTGTTGTTTCCGTCGTACCAAAAATATCGACACCTTGACTAGAACTCTCCTCTGCAGGTTGTTCTTCACGGTACTCGCCCGTAATTTGATACACTCCAGCGTTAGGCTGAATCGTGAATGATTTTATCTTATTATCTTCTAGTTGCGTTACGAATTCACTAGCTGAAAGAGTTGTATTATTTTCTCCTGAGTCTCCACCTGTCGCCCAAGTTACAATTCCTATAATGACTAAGAAAACGATCGCATAGAAGAACCCATTTTTAAAGAGTCCTTTTTTCATTGTGCCCTCCTTCTACAAACAAACTTTTTAAGTTCTATTCTGTATTTTAATATAATTGATGCTTTATCTTATTTATTGTATCATATTTGACCAACATTGACCATTTATTTCTCTTGGTAAATTTCGGGTTTTAAAATCCCTACATATGGTAAATTACGGTATCTTTCCGCATAGTCTAATCCATACCCAACTACAAATTCATTTGGAACTAGAAAACCGACATAGTCAGCTGTAATATCCACAACACGACCTTCTGGTTTATCTAGCAATGTAACGATTTTAACTGAACGAGCCTTACGGTATTTAAACATATCGATCAAGTAACTCAGTGTCCGTCCGCTATCAATGATGTCTTCCACTAATAGTAAATCGCGGCCTTCAACGTTTGTGTCTAGATCTTTGACAATTTTGACTTCACCTGAAGAAACTATTCCATTTCCATAACTCGAAACGTCCATAAAGTCCATTTCCAAGTAAAGATCCATTTCTTTCACTAAATCAGATAAAAACGGCAATCCACCTTTCAAGATACCTACTACTAAAGGATTCTTACCTTGATAATCTTCTGTTAACTGTTTCCCTAATTCTTTTGTTTTTTCAGCTATTTCCTTTTGCGAAAAAAGTACACGTTCAATATCATTTTTCATTGTTCAAGTTCTCCTTTTCATCACATCTGCTCTTATTTACTTTCATAAATGAGTATGTAATGTATTTTATCAGTTTCTGGGACAATAGACAATCTTGATTCCTTATATTCTACTAACCAAATAATTTCTTCCTTGAAGTCTGTTACTAATATAGCTTCTTCGCGTTTATTAAGCGGGATCTTTTGATCAATAAATATGTCTTTGATTTTCTTGCTGCCAGTTTCTAATCCTTTTAAGGTCATACGATCGCCAGGTCTTCGATTTCTAACTTGCAATGGCAAATGAACACTCGCTGGGTCTAGCCAAATAACTTGCTTTGTTTTATTTGGAGTCCATAGTTTTTTTGTTGCTTGGAATAAACCTATCCTTGCTCCATTGGGTAATATTACCCATTCTTCTAAATTTAACGAAAGAGCACTTGCTATTTTTTTATTTGCCTCTTCATGCTGACCTTTTTCTTTTAAGAAATAAAATTTTTGATAACTCTTTTGGCCAATCCAGCTTCCAGGCAAATCAAGTTGACTATTTGGTTTATCATCCTCTATTAAACTGATGATTTGCATTTGATGTTTTCTTCCAAATTCGTTAGCTTCTTTTTCAAATAAACTATTAAATAAGGTCTGCATAACTTGACGTTGCACTGCAGGTTCAAGAGCTGAAAATTTTTCAACATCTAGTTCCCAGCAAAATGGATCTCTTTGAAAACAAATACTTTTCATGATTTTTTTAATTTCTTTTTTAGCTACTGTGATCATATCTTGCAAATCAGAAGAAAACTCCAAAAAATGAACTAATACTTGAGCGTTTTCTTTTTTTAGCAACGGAACGACTTGATGTCTGTAACGATTTCTCGTAAAATCCAAACTTTTATTTGTCTCATCTTCAAAAAAAGATAATTCGCGCAACCGACTATACTCACAGATTGCTTTTTTACTATAGTCTAACAACGGTCGAGTCAATAGACTTTCATAAAAAGATCGTTGTTTTTTTATTCCTATAATACTCTCTAGTTGTCCACCACGAACTAATCGCATTAGAATAGTTTCCATTTGATCATCTGCATGATGCCCAGTAAGCAAATGTGTAGCTCTTTCTTTTTTCAATACTTCATGAAAAAAAGTATATCTGAATTCTCTAGCTGCTACTTCTGTTCCTTCAACTGGATGCTCTTTTATCGGCCATCTTTTAGAAAAAAACGGAATACTATTGTCTTTACAATACTGAAGAAGAAATACTTCTTCTTCTATAGAAGACTCTCTTAATTGATGGTTCACATGAACAATTCCAAACCAAGGTTTAATACCCTCAGGTAGTCGCTGAATCAAATCCAGCAATACCATAGAATCAACCCCACCAGATACGGCTAGTAGCAGACGATCTGTTGGTTTCCAATAGAGATTAGTTTGACAATTCTCTAAAAAACTAGCATATATGCCCATTTCAGCTACTCCCTTACGTCGAATCTGGTTATTGAATCGACTGATATTAAATCGATTTGACCTAAATGAGTGTAACATAAAAAGGATAAGTCTCCTTATCCTTTAATATTAATTTTTAATTACGACGTCCGCCGCGTCCGCCACGTTTGCCTTCTGTGTTGCGTTTAAGAGAAGTTAAACGATCATCGCTGTCTTTTATGAACGAACTCATTAATGAATCAAAATCTTCTTTTTTCGGTCCTGCATTTCTTGCTCCTCGATCTGCTTTTTGATAACCACTACTACTGCGTCCTGTACTGCTACTGTCGCGACGCCCTTGATAGCTTCCTGTTTTTTCTCGAGGAGAAGGTGTTGCTTCAACTGGTTTATCTACTGCACGTCTAATAGAAAGACCAATCTTACCATCATCTCCAATGGACATTACTTTAACAGTAACTTGTTCTCCAACTTTTAAAACTTCTTTTATGTCTTTGATGAAGCTATCTGAAACTTCACTAATATGAACTAATCCTGTTTTTCTATCACCTAAATCGATGAACGCACCAAAATTTGTAATTCCTGAAACTGTACCGATAACCTTTTCTCCAACTTCAATTGACATATAAAATTGCTTCCTCCTTAAAACTTGTACGATTATTATACCATGTTATCTTATGACATAAAACGATTTTTTTATTAAAACTAAAATTAACACAACTCTTTAATTTGATCAATTTCATTTGATTATTTTTAAAATCAGTTATCTTTTTCGATATCATTGGCTGCATTATCTTCCGGCAAACTAAAAATAATTTCATTGTCTTCAGATAAATAATACTGACTACGCGCTACTTTAGCAACATAATCTTCATCTTCTAATTTTTTGATTTGATTATCTAAATCATCTTGCTCTTTTTCAACAAGCTTCAATTCCGTTTGTGATTCTGTTTTTTCTTCCTCCATTTGAGAAATCGTTTGAGTATTTGTCCATATATTAACGGCAAATCCTGAAACAAAGAATCCGCTAATAACGAGTATTCCTACGATTCTTCTACGTATATGGCGTTTTTGTTTGCGTTTTCGAAGTACTTCAAGCGTTTTGTTATGTGTATACTCATTATTTAATCTGGAGACATTTGTTGGATTTTCTTCCTTCATAAAATGATTCACCTTCTATTCTCACTTATGAAATGATTATAGCAAGAAAGCAGTTACTTTGTCTATAAATCAGTTGAAATACAAGAAATATTTTTCACTGAAATCATTCAGCATAGACTATATTCAGAAAAAAAAGCTACCCTCTATTTATTTTCTTCTATATTAGTTATTTAATTCTTCTCGCTGAGTCTCACTTATAATGCTAAACATTTCTTTTGACTCTTCTTTTTTAGTTGTTTCAACAATTTTATCGATTCTAACAACCAACGTTTTATTTCCAAACGCTATCGTTAATTCATCTCCAACTTTAACATCCGAAGAAGATTTAGCCGCTAGACCATTAATTTGTATCCGCCCTTTGTCCGCTACTTCTTTTGCAATCGTGCGTCGTTTAATGATTCGGGAAACTTTCAAAAATTTATCTAATCTCATAAGTTATTCCTCTTTTCTTCAGCCTTTATTTTTTGCCAGATCGCATCGATTTCTTCGACTGTTTCTGCTTTAACACCATCAAAGACATGTGGATGACGACGACGAAGTTTTTTATTTAGTGTTTCAACTACTTCTTCAAATGAAAAATAACCGGATTGTTCGCCAAGATTTGTGTGGTAGAGCACTTGCATTAATAAGTCACCTAATTCTTCAACCATATTATCAATATCATCATTTTCAACAGCTGCTCTAAATTCACTTACTTCTTCTTCCAAATAAGCCAGTAACGTCTGATGGTCTTGTTTTTTTATCCAGGCATCTCCATTTTCTCCCGTAATAGCATCCATATAATGCTGTACTGTTTGAAAAGATTTTGTCCGTTCATCCACTTTCAAAGGAGGAACATATAAAGACGTTAAGTTATGAACACCTTCCATTCGATCCAATTCAAACAATGGCAACCATTCTACCTTTTCATTTTTACTTCCAGCTTCATGTACCAAAGCTACAACATGCTCATCTGAGTATTTTTCCATTAAGGTTAGTTTTACTTCACTAGCAATATATTCATTAAATACTTGCATAACGATGATATGTTGACTGACTACTAGCTCATCTTGATTTAAATCCAATGCATCTACCAACTGAAAACCTTCTACTGGATCAATCTTTACCGCTTGAAAAAGATCATCTAAAAAACTTTTTCCACCTTTTATCTCAATTGCGATTTCGGCTTTATTTTCCAATAATAATTGTACCGATTTTTCAGCTACCATCGGATGTCCTGGAACAGCGTAGACTATATCACCCTTTTGAGCAGCCTCTAACAGCTCTTTTACAATAGTCTCATAAACGCCCTCAAACTGATCATTCTCTTCATAAATAGCATCAAATGATTCATAGACAAGCCCTTCTTGTTCTAAATCCTTCACTGCTGGGTGCAATTTGGTTCGTAAATACAACGGTAACGGTTTTTCTTTTTTCAACAATTGGTACACGCCAAAAGGAAGCTGTTCAATATCCCCTGGGCCAAGTCCGACAACTTTAATTTTCCCCATCCCGCTCCACCTACTTTCTTAATAGTTTTTTTCCAAAAGGAAGAGATAACCATTCACGAATCGTTAACAATTTACATTTTATTATCAACCATAGAAAGACCCCAATACCTGTAAGTCCACCTATTAAAGTATAACTGAAAGCAGCCCATCGGTTTTCTTCAATTAAAGCACCTTGTCCAACTAATTGCATTTCAAGCCATACTATCACAGCCATTACACCACAACTCAACAACAATTTCCATCCAAAACTTTTTTCTACTAAACGTTCTTTCGCTTCTTTAGATGAATCAAGCCGAATAACCATTAGAATAGCGAACAAGCTTACAACAGTAGCTCCACTTGAACCAAGTGTACCGAAATACGCGATGAACCATTTGTTCAGTAATATTTTTACACCTAAGCCTATTAGAAACCCAATCAAGGCCATTCGATGCTTATTTTGACTTTGAAAAATAGTATTATAGGCTCCTATTAGTGATGCAAAAAGAATGGCCAGATTATAGATACTTAAAACAAGATTTCCATCCGTATCGCCAAATAATGTTAAATTCAAATACGGCATCAATACGATCATACCCGTAGTAGCTGCCATAGCGAACGTTGCCGTTATCCGCATTAAAGATTTTGCAGTACGAGAAAAAGCTTTCTGATTACGTTGAGCAAACGATTGACTTAGTAAAGGAATGAGGCTAGCTGAGAAAGCTGTAGCAACAACCATTCCTAATTGGACTAGCGGCTGGCCGCGATCGTAGATTCCCTTCAAATTTTTGGCTTCACTAGAGTTTATTCCGTTCTCTATTAATCCATTATATAACGTAAAAGAATCGATCAATTGCAAGAAAATAAGCAATGCACTCAATAAAAACATCGTAAGGCCTTCTGTGGCAAACCGCTTTGCAATCTTCTTATAGTTAATTATTTTAGCTATAGATTTTACTTCTGGCTGTTGTTCTACTTTCAACGACCGTTGTTTGTATAGTGCAACACTTAAAATAATCAGTGCGACTAAACCTGCTATCCAAGAACTACTCATAGCAATCGTACCCATTTGATACTCATCCCATTGATTACGTGTGTACAAGAAAGCCGCAATTAAAATAACTGCTACGCGCACACCTTGTTCTCCTACTTGAGAAATAGCTGTTGGCAGCATACGAAAAGTGCCTTGAAAATAACCGCGACTAACGGCTAAGAACGGAATCAGCAGGAACAGCCATGAGACGTTTTGAATAATGGGTTCTAACTTAGTGTCTCCCATCCAATTTGCAATCAGTGAAGCTGAAAAATAAATCCCTAAAAAGAAAAATACTGAAAAAATACTTAATAAAACAAATGATTTTTTTAAAAGGCTTTTCCGCTCATCAATCGTTGAAGTTTCAGCGACCAACTTAGATAAGAAAATAGGAAAACCGCTCAATGCTACAGTCATTGCAATACCGTAGATTGGATAAATTTGTTGATAAACATAAAATCCTGAATTTCCAACCATATTTTGAAAAGGAACGCGATAAACAGCACTTAAAATTTTAGCAATAAAAGCTGCCACTGAAAGGATGATTGCTCCATTCATCATTTTTCTCATCTGTTGATTTTCCAATTTCCTACCCTCGCTTACTTTACCTGGACCAGACATTCACGCTTAACTTTCTGCTTCCACAGGTTTGTCAGCATCTTGGGAACGATAGCTGACAATCTCTTGTGCAAATTTCTGAATATATCCCAACCACTGATAAGTTGGCTCTTTTTTCAACTGTAAGGTAACCATTAATTGATCTTTTTTTATTGCTACATTTGCTTTTAAAGGTATGTCACTTAGTGCTCTGAATACTTCTTCTGCTGGCAACGATTGAGTGCCCGAAACAGAGAAGGTTATGATAATTTCATCTCCTGGTCGTTTAATCATTTCGATCAGTGCACGTTCTCCATACATTTTGATCAATCCAATCGTCAATAGGTCCGCTACTTCGTCAGCATATTCTCCGAAGCGATCAATCAGGTCATCCTGTAATTCAACGTATTGTTCATGTGATCTCAATTCTCGAATTCGTTTGTAAATTTCAATTTTTTGACGTTCATCCTCTATATACGTACTTGGTAAGTACGCGTTGATTCCTAAATCAATTTCAACTTGCGTTTTTTCTTCTCTTGTATCCATTCCTCGTTTACGAGCTACTGCTTCGCTCAACATTTCAGAATACAAGTCAAATCCAACAGAATCGATAAATCCGTGCTGTTGCGCTCCCAAAAGATTTCCTGCACCGCGAATCGATAAATCGCGCATTGCAATTTTAAATCCTGAACCTAATTCAGTAAAATCTTTAATCGCTTGCAGCCTTTTTTCACTGACTTCATTTAACACTTTATTCGGTTGATATAAGAAATAAGCATAGGCTACCCGATTGCTCCTACCAACACGTCCCCGCAATTGATACAATTGCGATAACCCCATATGGTCTGCATTCTCTACAAACAGCGTATTGACATTTGGAATATCAACACCAGTTTCAATAATCGTAGTCGTCACGAGCATATCGTATTCCCCTTCAATAAATTGTAACAACGTATTCTCAAGCTGTCCTTCTGTCATTTGGCCATGCGCATAAGCAATTCTCGCATCTGGAATCAGCTGTTGCAACTCATCTACTTTTTTCTCAATCGTTGCTACTCGGTTATATAAATAGAATACTTGACCGCCTCGTGCCATTTCTCGTTCCACAGCTTCACGAACCGCACCTAAGTTTTGTTCCATTACGTATGTTTGTACAGGATACCGATTTGCTGGCGGAGTTTCGATAACCGATAAATCTCGTACGCCCAACATCGACATGTGTAATGTTCTTGGAATAGGTGTTGCTGTCAATGTTAATACATCCACTTGAGCTTTCAACTGTTTCAGCTTTTCTTTATGTTTTACACCAAAACGTTGTTCTTCATCAACTACAAGCAAACCTAAATCTTGGAACTCGATATCTTTTGATAAAATGCGATGCGTCCCAATAGTAATATCGACTTGGCCTTTTTTTATACGTGCAATAGTCTCGCTTTGTTGTTTTTTTGTACGAAAACGACTAAGCAACCCAATTTCAATTGGAAAATCAGCAAATCGTTGTAGCATCGTTTCATAATGCTGTTGCGCTAAAATAGTTGTCGGAACTAAAAAGGCTGCTTGCTTGCCTTCTTGAACAGCTTTAAATACTGCTCGCATAGCTACTTCTGTTTTACCATACCCAACATCTCCAACAAGCAGACGATCCATTGGTTTTTTCTGTTCCATATCGTGTTTTATTTCAGCAGTACTTCTTAATTGATCATCTGTTTCAGTATACGGAAATGCATTTTCAAATTCTTCTTGATAAGCATCATCTGGAGAAAAGGCATAGCCTACTTCTTGTTCCCTAGAAGCATATAGCTCAATTAATTCATCAGCGATATCTTCAATTTTAGTAGCTACTTTTTTCTTTGTTTTAGCCCACTCTGTCCCACCTAACTTATTTACTTTAGGCGTTTTTGCTTCAGAAGAAACATACTTTTGTAATAAATTAAGCTGTGTTACAGGAATAAATAATTTTGCCTCATCTTTATAGATGATCGACATATAATCTTGATAGATACCATTTATCTCAAGAGTTTCCATTCCAGTATATTTCCCTATCCCATGATTAACATGAACAACGAAATCGCCAGGATTGAGTTCGCTATAACTTTTCAATCTCTCCGCATTAGACAACGTTTGACGTCTAGCGACTTTCTTTGTGACCTTATTAAATAATTCTCGTTCAGTAACGACTACTAGTTTTTCTGTTGGCATTTCAAAACCGGCTTGAACATAGCCTTCTACTACTTGAACTTTCTCGAGTTCGATCCTAGCAGGTTTGACTATTTTACTAGTTATCTCAAAATCATTGAGGGTCTGATGTACTTTTTTAGCTCGATCCGCATTCGGGACCATGATGATAACCGTATTTTTTTGTTTGACCCACCGATCTATCTCAGTTTTAAACAAAGGCATTTGCCCAAAAAACTGCTGCATATTTCGATATTGAAAGGCCTGTATGTTATTAAATCGAGTATTTCCCATTCCTTTTTGAAAAACAGCAAAATATAAGATGTTGTTACTTAACGCCTTCAATTGATCACGAAAGTTGTTGGAAAAGACTTGGTCTTGCAAAATACGTCGCTCACTCAATTTGCTCGTGACCCATTCAGCTTCTTCTTCGTTTAAACGACGATCGGTTTCCATTACCCTAGGATACTCATCTATGACAACGATTCCTTTTTTACTCATATAGTCCAACACACTATTTTTTTCAGGATAAATAAAATCTGTAAACATCGTTAATTCATCAATTGGTTCGCCTCGTTGGAATGCATCTGAAACAGGTGTCACTTGCTTCGTAAACGTTTGTTTTTCTGAAGCATCTTGGATCAATCCTAGATTTCTTTTGACCGCTTTATTAAATTTTGGGGCTGCTGCTATTAACTGTTCTTTTGTATAAAACGTATCAGTCGCAGGTAATATAGTTACTTTTTCAATCGTCTTAATCGACCGTTGCGTAGCGGCGTCAAAATAACGCAATGAATCCACTTCAGTATCAAATAAATCGATCCGGATCGGAAACTCTTCTGTTAAAGAATAGATATCAATGATTCCGCCTCGAATACTAAATTCTCCCGGACCGTCGACCAATTGTTGGCGAGTATATCCCATATCTACTAATCTTTGAGCTAAATTGCTTAAATCTAGTTCGCCTCCCTGTTTAATGGTAAATTGCGCTGATTTCCACAGTTCTTTTGGTGGCAATAATTTCCGTACTCCAGCAAGAGGTATGATGACGACCCCATATTTTTCAGATAGTAAAAAATTCAATGTTGCTACTCGTTCTGCTCTTGCTTCGGGTGAAGCTACTGACATCTCTGCATAGATCATCTCATCTACAGGAAAAAGATGCAGTCGATCTTCAGGTACCCAATTAGCAAGATCTTCCATCAATTGATTTGCGTGGAACAAATTATGCGTCACAATAATAAATGGTTTTTTCTTTTCTGCTGCTAGTGTACTTAAAACTAATGTTCTTGCAGAACCTGACAAGCCTGTTATTAATTGCGATTGATGTTGCTCTAATTGGTTTAATAACGCCCCAACATCAGGCGCATTTGCTAGTATCTTTTTTATATCTCCCACCATAAGAACTCCTTTTTCAATCCATTTTTTGTTTGCAAACAGATTATTATAATGAACAAAAGAAGCTCAGAATTCTCTGGGCTTCACTGCTTTTTTAATTTTTAATTTCTATTTTATTTAATAATCATCTTACACATTCTTTTTTTTATTAAATTGATTCATGACCTCTGAAAACGAATGTCCTTCTACCCAATAATCTAAAGCTGCAACGCTGTCTTTTACCGCTATTAATAATTCCTCGTGCTGATTTTTAGGGAAACCACTTAATACATGTTGCACGACGGTTTGTCTTCCTAAAGGACGATCAATTCCAATTCGAATGCGATTAAAATCTGCTGTAGCTAAGTGGTGGATCATACTTTTAATACCATTGTGTCCGCCCGCACTGCCTTTTTGACGAAAGCGTAGTTTCCCAACAGGTAAGTCTAAGTCATCATAAATCACTATTAAATCTTCAATTTCTACATTAAAATAATCCATTAGCGGCCTTACAGCTCTTCCTGAATCATTCATAAACGTTTGTGGTTTTACTAAAAGAACTTTTTCACTTCCGATAAATGCTTCTGCATATATTGCTTCAAATTTGACCTTGCTGAACTCAATTTTATGCTGAGCAGCAAATTCATCTACAGCAATAAAACCAATATTGTGTTTTGTATCTTTATATTTTGAGCCCGGATTTCCTAAGCCAACGATCATTTTCATTATTCAGTACACTCCAATTAATTGTTTTGCCTCTATTTGTTAACTAACTTACCTATTTTCACGCAAAAAATTGCCGCACGAATTTTTTTCGTCCAGTAACAATTACTTACAGTATAACACAGTGTAGTTGTCTTTTCTTTAAAATTGACTCTATTCCAGTATCATTAGCTCTTATCCAATAGGCTTTCAACCTACTCAAAAGATAAGATTCCTAAACTTTCCCTCATGTTACGTCCATCTGGTTTTAATTTTGAAGTGCTTTCCAGAGAGACTCTAAAGCTTTGTGTATTTTATCTATTCAGAAATCTAATCTTTTTACTTTGAAATAATTTAGTTTAGTCGTATGATATGTATGTTAAGTTAAATATCTCACTTTAGTTTTTTTGATTCAACCGTAAGTATCCTCCTTATTACAAATAGAAAAATTAGCGAAATCTTGTTAAAAAATTAGAATTTCAATTCACATAGTTTGTCTATGGTTGAAATTGCCATTTCAAAGGTTTTAAAAACCTTTTGAATTTTAGAAATTTTCATTTTACAAAAAGTTTGTTAAGTGCTACACTATCTTTGTTAAGAATCTTATTTTATAAAGGGAGTTTGTTGTAATATGACTAAACATGAAGTAAAAGACCACCAAAAAGTAATTTTAATCGGAGATGGAGCTGTCGGATCTAGTTACGCTTTTGCGCTAGTGACACAAAATATTGCTCAAGAATTAGGAATCATTGATATTGATGTAAATAAAACTGAAGGAGATGCTATCGATCTATCTGATGCTTTAGCTTTTACCTCACCTAAAAAAATCTATTCAGCAACATATGCTGATTGCCATGACGCAGGTATCGTCGTAATCACTGCTGGTGCTGCTCAAAAACCTGGTGAAACTCGTTTAGACTTAGTACAAAAGAACTTAAGAATTTTCAAAAGTCTTATTGGTCAAGTTATGGAAAGTGGATTTGATGGTATTTTCTTAGTAGCATCTAATCCTGTAGATATTCTAACTTACGCAACTTGGAAATTTTCTGGACTTCCTAAGAACCGCGTTATCGGATCTGGTACTACTTTAGATACTGCTCGCTTCCGTCAAGCTATTGCTGAATTAACTGGCGTTGATACTCGTAACGTTCATAGTTACATCTTAGGTGAACATGGCGACACAGAATTCCCAGTATGGTCTCATGCAAATATTGCCGGTTTATCTATCAATGAATGGATCAAAGATAATCCAGATACTGATGAACAAGCCCTTGTAGATGTTTTCTTTAGCGTAAGAGATTCTGCTTACAACATTATTCAAAAAAAGGGAGCTACTTTCTACGGTATCGCGGTATCTCTTGCTCGTATTACAAAAGCTATTTTCAATGACGAAAATGCTGTATTGCCTCTTTCAGTTTACTTGGATGGTCAATACGGACAAACTGATGTATTTATTGGCTCTCCAGCAATCGTCAATCGTCAAGGTATTCAAAATGTCATCGAGATTCCTTTAAACGATTCTGAGATGGATAAAATGAATTTATCTGCAGCTACATTGAAAAAAGTTACAGCCGACGCATTTGCAGCTCTAGAAAAAGAAATCTAATTATTAACTAAACAATAATCATTCGGATAGTAAAAAATTAAAGATAATTGCTAATTTTCAATCTCATTTTTCTGCGGAAGAGTGAGATTTTTTTGTGTTTTACTTTTGTAATGGTTGCTTTTGAACGTAATAGTATTCTACTGTACAAGGGCTAGAATAAAAAATTAATTAATCAATTCAAATAAACTCATTCTCACTTCTAACGGAATGAACCATCAAAAATGGGAATGAGTTTATTAATAGATCGTTTATCCTACTACATTGAGGATATTACTTATTACAACACAATTGAACAATCGTTTCGGCATAAATGTCCATCGCTAAATACAGTTCTTCTAAGTTCATCCCTTCGTTTTCCTGATGAGCCAAACTTTTTGTATATGGAAAATGAGCACCAAAAGCAACCATATTGGTCATTTTTCGAGCATAAGTTGCTCCACCACTAGTAATTGGTTCTGTTAAATCACCTGTTTTATCACGATAAATAGCCATTAATGTTTGGATGAGTGGACTTTCTTTTGGGACATACATTGCTGGAACAGCATCATACTCTTGATAAATCAACCCATATTCACTTGCTGCTTTTTCCAACGCTAAAGCTACTTCTTCTATTGTGTACTTAACAGGTATTCGCAGGTCCAGAACAATTTCAGAGAAGGCTTCAGCTATCACAATGCTTCCCACATTAAAGGTTAGTTCTCCAGTCATCTCGTCTTTGACTTCTCCAAAAATACTAAAGCCATTTGTTTCTTTTGCAACTTTTTCTGCTAAAAATTTCAATGTCGGGTGCGAATAATGAACGACTAACCCTTCAGCTAACTGATTGATAGCATTGATTCCAAGCTTTGCCGTGCTTGAATGAACAGCTTTTCCATTTACTGTAACGGTGTCATCTAACAGCATAATATCTACTTTCATTTTTTTAAGTGTCATCGCAATTTCTTCTGCATCTCGACCAGTATAACTCGCTTTTCCAGGAACAACATTAGATGCTTCACCACAATTCAGGGCGAGTTCCTTGCTTCCAGGTCCTATTAATTTAGCCTGTAACAATCCTTTTTCTGCATATGTTAATGGAAAAACACCATCTGGAACAAAACCCATTGTTGGGGCTTCTTCATTTAGGTTATACCGATCCATACACCGCCATAGCGTTTCTTCATCTGTACCAAATATAAATCGAAGCCGCTTATTAAAGGTATGACCTGCATCAAGGACCGCTTTAAACGCGTACAAAGTAGCAATAGTGGGCCCTTTGTCATCTTGACTCCCACGACCATAAATAACACCATCTTTTACTACACCTTCAAAAGGATTCGTCTCCCACAAAGAACGATTGCCTTCAGGTACCACATCTAAGTGGCAAACGATCCCAACTAGATCTTTTCCGTCACCATAGTCAGCATAGCCATAGAAGCCTTCCGGATCAATATATGTAGCCATTCCTAAACTCTTACTGATGGCTAATACCTCTTCTAAACTGTTTGCGATTTCTTGACCAAAAGGAGTATTTATCGTACTATCTGCTGTATTCACAGAGGGTATAGCAATCAATTTTTTTAAATCTAACAGACTTTCCTTTTTATGTATTTCGGTAATCATAGAACTCATAGATAAACCCCTTTTCATTTTAAATTATATCGTTATAGCTATTTTTTATTATGATGGATAGTATACTTCTGCAAGACATAAAAGGCAAATTTATCTATTAAAAAGAAATTTCAAAGATTGATTACACATTTTAGATAGATAGTCAGGCTAAAAAAACAGCTTATATAATTTCGGTGTGGACAATTAAATTAATTAAATGACACACCCAAAATCTCTGTAGGGATAGGGTTGCTTGTAGCCATGCATTAGATTTAATGAAAATTACAAAACTTTGGCGCTCTAGCGCAATTAAGGATTGTTTGAATGGGAGTGTGACTAAAAGCGTTCAGACCCGAAATCTTCCAACGCATACCTTATCTCTAATGTGGCTAAACTAAAGCTACAAGAGCTAGGGCAACTGGAACGAATAAGCGCAGGATGGTCACCGACCACCTTGCGAAAGCACTGTAGGCTACGCCTAAGTGTATCATGCCTGTACGTAGCTGAAGCAACTACAGGCATGACAAAGTGGACGTTGGGTCTGCTTTTTGAAACACGTTTTAGAATGATACTTTCAGGCGTTCCCTTGGCGTTCCACAAGCAAACTCGTACATTCCGGAAGAAATTTCATCTTGAAGCATACGTACCTTTTGATCTAGAACCAAAAAAACAGTTCAACTGAATTTCATCCATTCAGTTGAACTATTTTTGATTTTAAAGCGGAAGAATCACATCATTCTCTGGTTCATTTGAAGAATCTGTTGCTTTAACTTCAATAATTAATTTATGCGGTAAACAGATAGCTGTTTCACCAGGCTTATTGATCCAACCCGTTCTTACAGCTATTTGATCTGGGCTGTTGTCTTCTTTGTTACGAATCATTGTTCCATTAACTTCAACAATATTGTATTGCCCCTCTGCTGGATAAAAAGTAAAGGTTTCATTAGGCGTATTCTCAGATAGTTCAATTTCTTTAACAGTTTCACCATCGATTATCACCTCAGCATAAATCGTACTGCTTTCATCTATATCTGCAGTAGTCTGATAAAAAATAACTAGCGGTATAAATGAACCTAACAATAATAAAACAATAATAATACCATCAAAAGGGCGGACTAATTCTAATTGATTTTTAAATTTTTTCATTATCAGTTGACTCCATTTCTCCCATTTCCTACTAGGAAGCTGATGCATTAAGTATAACAATTTTTATTTTAGACAGCAAGACGATTACCACCGTCATTTATTTATTACAACAAAAAAATGCAATAAGAAAGTTTTCTTATTGCATTTTTTCAATTCAGTTAACTATAAAACAAGTTAAATTATTTGATTACATCTGTATATTTTTTTTCAAATAATGGACTAACTGATCTATTTTCATGGATACGCGTAATTGCGTTACCCATTAAATTACCAATACTTACTTCAACAATTTTATCGATTTTTTTATCTTCAGGAAGATAAATTGAATCTGTAACAATCAATTGCTTAATAACTGAATTTTGAATTCTATCAATCGCCGGACCTGACAGAACAGGATGTGTACAACATGCATAAACCTCGGTAGCTCCTGCTTCAGAGAGAGCTTGAGCGGCTAATGTAATTGTTCCTGCAGTATCGATCATATCGTCAATCAAAATACATTTTTTTCCTTTTACGTTTCCAATAATGTTCATAACTTCAGCTACATTTGCTTTAGGACGACGTTTGTCAATAATAGCAATTGATGATTTTAAGAATTCAGATAATTTACGCGCCCGGGTCACGCCTCCGTGATCGGGTGAAACGACAACTACGTCATCTCCTTCAGTAACAATTCCTTGAGTTAAGAAATAATTTGCTAAAAGAGGTGCACCTACCAAGTGGTCAACAGGCATATCGAAAAACCCTTGAATCTGAGCAGCATGTAAGTCTAATGTCAGCATACGGTCTGCTCCAGCAGCAGTAATCATATTAGCAACGAGTTTCGCAGTAATAGGCTCTCTAGAACGAGCTTTACGGTCTTGTCTTGCATAGCCATAATAAGGCATAACAATATTAATTGTTAATGCACTTGCACGTTTTAAAGCATCTATCATAATCAATAATTCCATTATATTATCATTTACGGGACTTGATGTTGACTGAATAATATAGACATGCGATCCACGAATGCTTTCTTCAATATTGATTCTAATTTCGCCATCGCTGAATTGATCCACAGATAGTTTCCCTAATTCGACTCCTACCGACTTAGCAATTTTTTCTGCTAATGGTTTATTTGAGTTTAACGCAAAAATCTTTAACTTAGAATCAAAATACTGTTCTGACATAGTTACCTCCACTTTTTTATTTACAACTTACTTACTTCATACCACATCAATAATAGTTAATTTTTCACTAGAAATCAAGTGATTTAGTGATTTATAGTTAATTTTTAATGTGGTAACTTGTCAAAATAATTCGCTTTATTCTCTTGACGAGCTCTTGCAATAGCAAGCGACTCAGCAGATACATCTTTCGTAATAGTCGAACCTGCAGCAATGTAAACATTTTTTTCAATCTTAACTGGAGCAACTAAGTTAGCGTTACATCCTATAAATACATTATCTCCAATAGTTGTGCGATGTTTATGTTTTCCATCATAATTAACAAAAACAGTCCCACATCCGACATTAATATTTTTTCCTAAATCAGCATCTCCGATGTATGTTAAATGCCCAACTTTGGTATCTTTATCGATTATTGCATTTTTGATCTCCACAAAATTTCCGATGTGGACAGACTGTCCAATCGTACTGTTGGGACGCAAGTGACTGTATGGACCAATATTGCTATAATCCGCCATTTTAGAATCTACAATGGTAGAACTTTTCACTTGAACTTGATTGCCAATTTCACTATTTGAAATTTCGGAATTTGAACCAATAAAGCAGTTCTCTCCAATAACTGTTTCCCCTTTAAGGATAACCCCAGCTTCAATAATTGTGTCTGAACCAATTTCAACTTCACTGTCAATGTAAGTTGTGGCTGGATCAATAAAAGTAACACCATTTTGCATATGCTTTTTATTGATACGACTTCTCATTAATTTAGCTGCTTCAGCTAAAGCAATCCGGTCATTAACACCCAGAGCTTCTTCTTCATAGTCCATTTTATAAGCTGAAACGACGTATTCTTGTTTTTTTAATATTTCAATTACATCTGGCAAATAGTATTCACCTTGAACGTTATCATTTCCAACTTGTTTAAGTGCTTCAAATAATAAACGATTGTCAAAGCAATACGTTCCCGTATTGATTTCTTGAACTTGTAATTCTTCTGGGCTTGCATCTTTTTGTTCAACTATTTTTTCAACATTTCCTAATTCATTCCGAATTACTCGGCCATAACCAGTAGGATTTTCAGCATGTGCTGTTAAAATAGTTGCTTTTGCACCTTGTTCTTGATGATTATCGAATAAACGGCTTAATGTTTCAGCTGTTAAAAGTGGTGTGTCCCCACAAATAACTAAAGTCGTTCCTTCTTTATCTTTTAAAAGTTCTTCAGCTTGAATAACAGCATGTCCTGTTCCTAACTGTTCAAACTGAACTGCATATTCAGAACGCGTCCCAAGATAATCTTTTACTTTTTCAGCGCCAACTCCAACAATCGTTACAATTTTGTCTGCTCCAACAGCTTCTACTTGACTAACTACATGACCAACCATAGGTTTCCCTGCAACTGGATGCAATACTTTATATAACTTAGATTTCATTCTTGAACCTTGTCCTGCTGCTAATATCACTGCATAACGTTGCGGCATTATATAAACTCCTATCTAAATTTAATTACTTCCTAGTTTTTAATTACTTGATTTTTTAAATTAATTGAAGGTTTTTACTTATAAACGTCCTATTTTATAATAGCTTATACACTACTAGTTTTCAAGATACAATCTAGATTGCCTATCTTATTCTTTAATAATAATAAAAAAATAGTAAAGACAACAGCAAATAACCCACCAGTGTCCTTACTATTTTTTTCGCATATCATTAAATTAAGTTAAACAGTTAAAAAGTCATTCATGATATATTCAAATGTCTTTCCACCTGAAACTGATTTAAAGATACGATTCAAAATTTTCAATTATAATAAACTTCATCTAAAAATAGTCCTTGAGAAGGTACGGTAGTACCTGCATCACTTCTGATTCCACTCTTAAATATAGCGTCAATAGCTTCCGGTTCCGTTATACCCAACCCAATTTCTACGATTGTTCCCATAATGATTCTAATCATTTTGTATAAGAAACCTTCTCCTGTAAACGTAAAGTGTAATAAATCGCCTTCTTTTTGGACCTTGATTTCATCGATAGTTCTAACTGTTGATTTTTTTGATTTTTTTAGAGAAGAGAAACCAATAAAGTCATGTTTCCCGACAAGTTTGTTGCAAGCCTCGTTCATTTTAGCAATATCAAGTTCTCCAGGGTAATCATAACTGAAATTGCGCTCAAATACAGAAGGTACAGGGTTATTCCAGACATAGTAGCTATATGTTTTTCCATTAGCATTATACCTAGCATGGAATCTTTCTGGTACTTCCTCAAGTTTCTTCACGACAATATCACGTGGAAGATAACGGTTTAGGTGATCCAACATCGCTGGAAATTCCATGGTAGATGTTGTTTTAAAATTGGCTACCTGTCCCTTAGCATGAGCTCCAGCATCCGTACGTCCAGAACCGATTATTTCAATTTTGTCCCCTGTCATTGCTGATAAAACATTTTCTATTTTTCCTTGAATCGTTTTATCTGAATCACTAAGCCTTTGCCAGCCTAAATATCTGCCGCCATCGTATTCAATCGTCATTTTAATATTTCTCATTTTATCCCTCATATTCATCTTATTCTGTTCATATTTCGTATACTTTACTACCAAGATTAAACCTTACTAATCCTAACCAAAATTTCATTTCTTCTAAGCATAGGTGGCACGAATGGTGCGTTGTAAAAAGCTAACATATAATTTGATTGCTTTTGGTAGCCTTTTTCCAATAGCCACTCATCTAATCTTTTCTTCATTTTTAATTCTTTTGATTTATTAGAAAAACCTGAATACTGTATTGATCCGAATAAGCCTTCATCAAAATTTTTAACCTTCAGATTTGGGTTGTTCGGCTCTGGTATTTGGTTACTAAATTTTTCTGGAACAACGAATGCCATTTTCTTTTTTTCTTCAGTTTCTTCTTGAATAACTGGTATTGTCATTGAGATTTTTTCATTCTCTTTATTGTCATTAGAGATATATTTAAATAAAGAGCCAAATCCATTTTTAATTTCCGGATCATTTTTATTTTCATATTCGACAATAAAAAAATCAGCATATTTTCTTATCTCAAATTCCTTTTCTTTCACCAGCACATCATAATTTGGTGTTTCATACTTACTCATAGAATCACTCCATTCACAATAAAATAATGGTTCACTCTTATATAAGCAGTAATAGCAGCTTTTTCTCAACCCAATACCAAGTTACTAGAATTGCTAGCTATCTAAGACGTTCTCAGAAATTAATAGAAGTAAATTAAATTATAGATAAAGATGTCTTCTCTAGCATAATTCAACAAATTATTTTTTAGTGAAATAATTTCCTGGCTGTACATGTATTGTCTTCTCACGAATATTCACTTCATCAACACATAAAAGAGAAGTATACTCATCAACCATTCTATTGCCGCTAAAAGTGGATTCTGCAAAGACAGTAATTCCAACTAGCTCCGCTTCAAATTCTTCAATCAAGCTCTTCATACCGTTAACGGTACCTCCGCCTTTCATGAAATCATCCACGATCAACACACGAGATCCACGACGCAAGCTTCTTTTAGATAATTCCATTTTTTCAACACGATCTGAGGATCCAGAAACATAATTGACACTAACCGTAGATCCTTCAGTTATTTTAGAATCTCTGCGGACAATAACAAAGGGTACATTTAAATACGTTGATACTGCTTGAGCAATAGGCACCCCTTTTGTCGCTACTGTCATAACGGCATCAATCGGTTGCTCTAAATATTTAGTTGCAATAATTTTTCCTACTTGACGCAACACACTTGGTTGTCCTAATAAGTCAGACAAATAGACATATCCACCTGGTAGTAAACGATCAGATTCTGACAAACGTTCGCACATTTCTTTTGCAAACTCTTCAGCTTCATCCTTTGCAATTTCAGGAATATAACGCACTCCTCCTGCTGCTCCCGGAACTGTTTCCAATGTTCCCGTACCTCGTTCTCTAAATGTTTTTTTTACGATGCTTAGATCTTCACTGATAGAAGATTTAGCAGAGTCATAACGGTTAGCAAAATAAGTAAGTGGCACTAACGTATGTGGTCGTTCCAGCATATAACGCGTGATATCGATCAAGCGTTCACTTCTTTTTATCTTCATTATTTTCACCTTTTCTGTAGTTTTTTTTAGTTTTGCCAGGTCATTATTTCTGTCAAACATCATTATACGCGTTTTGCACGTAAAATAGTAGCTTTTTAAATAATATTATAAAATCGTTCGTTTTTATTAGCACTTTCTCATTAAAAAAAACACGAACCTTCGTATTCATTTTTATTTTTGATTTACAAACACAAAAAGAATTGAGAAAACTCAATCCTTTTTGTGTTTGATACTTATATTTTTTGCTTATTATTAAGAACGACTTTTTTTGTATTTCATTTGTTGTACAATTTTCATTGTTCCTGTGGTAAGGATAAAGATAGCGATAAACACTAAAGTAATCGTCGCACCTGGAGGAGTACCCCATTGATATGAAACGGTTAATCCTGAAAACATTCCTACTATACCTACAACAATACCCACCAGAATAACCCAATAAAAACTTTTGCTTATACGCATAGCAATGGCCGCTGGCAAAATCATAATGGCCGATACTAGCAAAGCTCCAGCAATAGGCATTATTACTGCAATAGTAATTCCTGTGATCACATTAAAGAGAATAGACATCAACCGTGCCGGCAAACCGGCTGTAAACGCCGTGTCTTCATCAAATGTTAATACATACATTGGTCTACGAAAAACTAAAAATAATCCAACAACGATTACAAATAATGCTACTAATAAGTAAATTTGTTGTTGACTGATTGTCACAATTGAACCAAATAAGTATTGTTGAATAGTTGTGGTTGATCCTCCACTACTCAAACTCATTAAAACAAGCGCTACTGACATTCCAGCAGACATTAAGATGGCAATAGAAATTTCGGAATAAGATTTGTACAGCGTACTTAAATACTCTATGAGCACCGCTGCAATCACTACAACGACCAACGTCATAAAGGTCGGGTTTACATTTAGAAATAGGCCCAGTGCAATTCCTGCTAATGAAATATGCGATAACGTATCTGCCATTAGTGATTGTCTTCTAAGAACTAAAAACAGCCCTAGCATTGGAGCAATAACAGCAATCAAGAATGCAGATTGGAATGCTCGCTGCATGAATCCATAGAAAAACATCTCCATGGTGAATCCTCCTTTCGGATAAGCTGAATATGTCTATCCGCATATTTTTTTATATCTTCATGGTCATGTGTCACCATTAAAATACCTTTACCATGAAACTCACTATTGTGTTTTAGCAATTCATAAAACTCTGTTCTGGAATCTAGATCCATACCGGTTGTTGGTTCATCTAAAACAAACAAATCTGGATCTGTCGCAAAAATACGAGCTAGAGAAATACGTTGCTTTTGACCACCAGAGAGTTCTCCAATTTTTTTATAGCGTAAATCCCACATGCCTACTGACTTTAACGAACGTTCAACATGTTCATGGTCTTCTGCATCTAAACGTTTGAACCATTTTCCTCTTTGGTAACGACCAGACCGGACCAATTCCAGTACTGTACTAGGAAAACCAGAATTAAACGAGGCCACTTGCTGTGGTATATAACCAATTGCTAATGGTTCATTTCTTGTATTTACAGCAGAAATCTTAGCCGTTCCTTTCGTTGGTTGGAGCAAACCTAAAATATTGCGCAATAAGGTTGATTTTGCTGCCCCATTTTCGCCTGTCAACATAACGAATTCACCAGAATCAACTGTAAAGGAAATATTTTCTAAAACTGGTTCTTCATCATAATAAAAAGATAAGTCTTTTACTTCAACGTAATGCATGGATACCCTTCTTTCTTTTATCTATGGGAAAGGCTTCTTATATCCATTTCCATTTTATCAGTTTATACTTTTTTGAAGAGCCGTTAGATTATTTTCCATTGCTTTGATATAATCGATTCCTTTTTCTTGATCTTCTGTCGTAATACCTTCAATTGGATTTAAAATTTCTAACTCTACACCCGTCTCATTAGCTAGTGTTTCCGCAATTTGACTAGATGATATCTCTGCATAATAAATATAATTGATACCTTCGTCTTCTACGTAGTCTTGTAACTCCGCTAATTTGGCTGGGCTTGGTTCTTCTTCAGTTGAAATTCCGGCAATTGAAACTTGTTCCAAATTGTATCTATTTGCTAAATAGGCAAAAGCAGCATGTTGAGTGACAAAAGTCCGTTTTGTTGCTCCATTAAATGCTGTTTCAAACTCTTGATTTAGAGCTTCTAATTTTTCATTATACACTTTTGCATTTGTTTCATATACTTCTTCATTTTCTGGATCAGCAGCAATCAAGCCTGCTTGAATGTTGCTGACTTCTTCTTGAGCAAGTACAGGATCCAACCAAATATGGGGATCTACTTCATCTTGATGTTCTTCTGATTCATGTTCATCAGCGCCTTCGGTTGCTTCCAAAAATGAGACACCTTCGCTAGCATTAACTACAACTGTACTTTCTGTGTCTATACTTTCTAAAACGCTTGAAACCCAAACTTCCATTTCCTCACTGTTGTAAATAAAAACATCCGCATTTGAGATTGCAGCAACTTCTTTTGCACTTGGTTCATAGCTATGCGTATCTGTACCTGCTTCTAACAATAAAGTTACTTCTGCTTTATCTCCAACAATATTTTTTGTAAAATCATACATTGGGTAGAAAGTTGTAACCACATTTAATTTATTTGATTCTGGTTGGGCATCTTCTTGATTGCCACACCCTACCGCTACTATAAGTAAAATGGAAAATAAGGAAACTATTCCAATTCTTTTTTTTCTATTCATTAAGATTATACCTCCATTAATTTTTTTCTATTTATTTTTTAATTTTACACAAATCGTAATCGTTACTATTTAGAATTTCTTATGTAGCTTATCATTATCTACTTTGTGCGTCAAGAAAAAAAGACATAAACCACTCTTATAACAAAAAAGAGAGGTTTTAATATCTTTGGTGGTAATTTTTCCAGCTTATTTTAGCGTCCGCACTAAGTAGACTTCATTACAAAATCCTTTTAAACCATTATACACACGCTGAGCTTTTGAGTATGTCTTACATAAAGCATAAACTGTGGGGCCACTTCCACTCATTAAAGCAGCATCGGCTCCAAATTGAATCATCTTTTTTTTGATTCGTTTAATATCCGGCTGTTTTATAGCAGAAGCCGTTTCTAAGGCATTCCCCGTATTGCAAACCATTTGAAGAAAATCTTTCTCTTGAATAGCTAGTAACATTTTTTCTGTTTCCGGATGAACCAACTGTTCAAATGAAAGATTTTCAAAAACAGTCCAAGTTGAGATTCCTTTTTTAGGCTTGACTAATACTACCCAACATTGTGGTGGAGCATCAATTTGTTGAATTTTTTCTCCTCGTCCTGTTGCATATGCCGTTCCACCATAAATACAGTATGGTACATCTGAACCGATCTGCTCTCCTAGAAGAACTAGTTCCTCATTACTCAAGTTCAGATGCCATAACCGATTAAGGCCTCTTAGCGTAGCAGCCGCATCACTGCTGCCCCCTGCTAAACCAGCAGCGATTGGGATCTTTTTTTCAATACTAATATCGACGCCTTTTTTGATATGATAAGTGTCTTTTAAAAGTTTAGCAGCCTTGTATGCATGATTTCGTTGATCTAATGGTAAAAAACCATTAGTTGAATGAATAACGATTAGGTCTTCTTCAAGTGTTTTTAGCGCTATGCGATCAGCCAAATCAACTGAAGTCATTACCATCTCCATTTCATGATAACCATCTTCCCTTTTATGCAACACATCCAAACATAAATTAATTTTAGCCGGAGCTTTTTCTATGATCTCCATTTCTCCTTTTCTCCTTTCCTACATATTTTTTATTGTCTGTAAAACATACTAGCCTAAAAAAAAAGATTTGAAAAGCAAGAAAGGCATAATTTAACTTAAATATTAGAAAAAAGAGAAATTAACGGCTTTTAAATAGCATTTTCATCATATAGTGTGGACATCTCAAAATAAAATTCATTCTGGAATGTACGGTTTTACTTGTAAAGCCGAGGTACCGTCTGTAAGCCTGAGGTCTTACAAATTTTCAAGCTTCAAACAAGCTGTAATCGCGCTAAAGCGCCAACGCTTTGTAATTCTCATTGAATCCAATGCACGGCTACAAGCAACCCTATTCCGCCATAAATTTTGGGTGTGTCATTTCATTCATTTATTTATCCAAATTAAAAAATGATATAGCCTTTTTTAATAGAAAAAGGCCCAAGACAGAAATGTCTCCGACCTTTGCTCCTTTATATATGAGAAGCTATTAATTCGATTTTTATTTGACGTAGAACCTTTAAAAATTCATTTCATTATTTATACAAAAAAACGAGCTTACGATAGCTCGTTAAAGATAATTTTATTTAATGTTAGTTTTACGCTAATTGACGATTTTCTTCACCAATGTATTCAATTTCTACAGATTGAGTTAAAACATCTGTATAACTGTATGAAACACGTTCAAATGCGTTCTCATCTTGGTCTAGCTCGACCACAAATACTGAATGATACGTGTCGGCTAAAATACCTTTACGTTCGGTTTTTTTCTTTCGACCAGCTTGCGCGGTCAACATAATCTTTTTACCTAAATGATCATCTAGGCTTTCTTTAATGTCTGCTAATGTACTTGGCATCAGATTCACCTCACTCATCTGACGTCATTATAACATACTATACAAAATTTTACAAGTATACCATATGAATACCTTAGCCGCAAATAATAATTCTCTCATATAAAAATTTTTAAACCTCTTGGTATCAGTGATAAATAACCTTATATTCGAAAAAAATTAATCTTTTTCTAATACAATTTCATCAATTGCATCTGATAAACGAGCAAATTCTTCTAGACTCAATGTTTCTCCACGACGTGTCGGATCAATATTTGTAACAGCTAAAGCCTGGGTAAGTTTTTCCCTAGTACTCTCCTCTTTGCCATATCGAATCAACAAATTATTCCAAAGTGTTTTACGTCTTTGTACAAAAGCCGAACGAACAAGCGCAAAAAAAGATTTTTCATTCTTAACTACTACACTTGGCGTAGCTCTTCTCGTTAATTTAATAATGGCAGAGTCAACATTTGGTTGCGGTATAAAGACTGTTTTAGGAACAATAAAAGCAACTTCTGCTTTCATGTGGTATTGAATAGCGATAGATAAAGAACCATATGCCTTACTTCCTGGAGCAGCTGTTATCCGTTCAGCCACTTCTTTTTGCATCATGATTGTTAAACCATCTATTCGAACCGGCGTTTCCAAAAAATGCATGATGATCGGAGTTGTAATATAGTATGGTAAATTGGCCACAACGACTAGCGGTTCATCTAGATCAATCATTTCGGGTAAAGCTTGTTGTAAATTGACTTTTAATACATCGCTATGAACAACAGAAACATTATCATAAGGACTCAATGTATCTGCTAGTACAGGCAATAAACGATCATCTATTTCAAAAGCAATAACTTCTTTACTCGCTCTTGCAAGATGTTCAGTCAAAGCTCCGATACCAGGTCCAACTTCAATGACATTGGTGTTTTTATCTATATCTGAAGCCGCTACAATATTGCTTAAAATATTAGGATCTACAATAAAATTCTGCCCTAAACTCTTCTTTACTGAAAAACCGTATTTCTCCATTATTTCTTTCGTTCTTGATGGGGTTGCTATATCTTTATGATTTTTCATGTTCATCCTCCAAAATTTGCTGCATCACTGTTATAACTTCTTCCGGAGATATTTGAAACATTTGCAATCTCTTTTGAAGTTGTTTTCCGTTAGTGTATCCTATATTGAGTCTTTCACCCAGTTTTGTTCGTCTTTTTCGAGCAAATGGTCCCATGATCAATCCGGCATCCATCAATAGCTCTTGCGAGATTAATGACTCTTTAGATATGGTTTCAGTATAACATTTTGATAACGCGGCACGTACTGCTTCAGGTGAAGCATGTTCAATACCTAAACTACCTTTGCCTTTTGATTTAGCCTCAGCTCTAGTTAAAAAAGCATGTTTAACTCCTGGAACAGCTTGTGAAATAATTTTACGGATTTTTTCACCTGGAAAATCAGGATCCGTAAATACGATCACACCTCTTGTTTCATGGGCTTTGCGAATCAAATCCAAAGTTTCTTCGTCAATTGCTGAACCATTTGTTTCAAGAGTATCTGCTTCAACCGATTCTAAGATACGTCTTGTATCATCGCGGCCTTCAACAACAATAATTTCTTTTATTTTTTCCATTAAATTAACCTAAATAAACGATTAGCATTTTGCATCGTTTGTTGCGCCACTTCTTCATAACTAATGCCTCTTTGTTTAGCTACTTCTTCTGCTACATATTTGACATAAGCAGGTTCATTTCGTTTCCCTCTGAATGGCATCGGAGCCAAGTAAGGAGCATCTGTTTCGATCAATAATTTATCAAACGGAGCTGCTTTTGCTACTTCTCTTACTTCAGGCGCATTTTTAAAGGTGATGACGCCACTGACAGAAATGTGCATGCCAAGATCCAAGAAACGTTCCATCCATAACGTATCTCCGCTAAAACTGTGCAGGATACCACCAATATCTTCAACATGTTCTTTTTTCATCAGTGCATAGGTATCTTCAATTGAATCTCTCATATGGATACTAATGGGCATTTTCAACTCTTTTGCAAGTTGGATTTGTCTATGAAAAACATCCTTTTGAATATCTTTTGGGGAGGTGTCCCAATGGTAATCCAGACCCATTTCTCCCATCGCCACAACTTTTGGCAATTGCAATTGACGGTACAACTTTTCTTCGATTGCTTCCGTATACAAATAACTTTCAGTAGGGTGCCAACCAATGATGCTGTATATTTCTTGATATTCTTTACTTAAAGCTAAAGATTTTTCAATCGTTTCAGTGTCAAATCCAACAACAGCCATTCTAGTAACGCCATTTTCTATTGCTCGCTGCACGGTTTCTGGAACTTCGTTATCAAATTCCTCTACATTAACATGTGTGTGTGTATCAAATAACATCGTGACATCCTCTCTTTCTCTTCATTAACAGAAACACCCTGCTAAATTAGTTTCCAGCAGGGTATTCGTTTTATAAGGTTTTAAGCGACTTCAGATCCATTTGGAGCTTCACTTGACGCTTCAATAATTTGTAATTTCCCATCTTTTTCAGAAGATAAAATCATTCCTTGACTGATTTCTCCACGCATCTTACGTGGTTTCAGGTTCGCAACGATCACAACTTTTTTGCCGATCAAAGCTTCTGGATTTGGATACCACTCTGCAATACCGGAGAGAATTTGGCGATGCCCTTCATCTCCTGCATCTAAACGAAATTTCAACAGTTTATCGGCTCCTTCGACTTTTTGACAGTCGATCACTTCGGCAACCGTTAACTCTACTTTATCAAAATCGTCATACTTGATTTGTTTTTCTTTTGTTGAAACTAAGACTGTTTCCGAAGGATCCCATTCGTTTTGTTCTTCTTCAACATCTTCCTTTGGATCACCAGATACACTTGCCATTTGCTCTTTGATATAAGCAACTTCAACGTCTACATCCAAGCGTGGGAAAATTGGCGTACCCTTTTTGATTACTGTCGTACTTGTAGGGAATGAGCCAAATTGGACTGTTGACCACTCTCCAGCAAATTCTCCCTCAACCCCTAATTGAGCAAAAATCTCTTTAGGCGCATGAGTTAAGAATGGTTGTAACAAAATAGCCGAAATACGAAGCGTTTCTGCTAGATGGACCATGACACTAGCTAATTCAGTCTTCTTATCTTCTTCTTTTGCTAACATCCATGGCGCTGTTTCATCAATATACTTGTTGGCACGTGAGATCAATACCCAAACATGGCTTAATGCGCTGCTAAATTGCATATTTTCCATTTCTACTTGGTAATCCACACAAACTTTTCCAGCTGTTTCTTTTAGAATCGCATCAAATTCCGTAACATTTCCAGTATAATCTGGAACGTTTCCGTCAAAATACTTATTAATCATTGCAATCGTACGGTTCAATAGATTTCCTAAATCATTCGCTAAATCATAATTCACACGAGAAACAAAATCTTCTGGTGTGAATACGCCATCACTTCCAAAGGTTACTTCACGCATCAAGTAATAACGTAACGCATCTAACCCATATTGTTCTACTAACATTTCTGGGTAAACAACATTTCCTTTTGATTTAGACATTTTACCCTCTTTCATCAATAACCAGCCGTGCCCGAATATTTTTTTAGGCAATGGCAATTCTAAGGCCATTAACATGATTGGCCAGTAAATCGTATGGAAACGAACAATTTCCTTTCCAACCATATGCACATCAGCTGGCCAAAACTTATCAAATAAAGACGTATCATCTGTACCATAACCAAGCGCTGTAATATAGTTTGCTAGTGCATCGATCCACACATAGATAACGTGCTTAGGATTACTTGGCACTTTAACTCCCCAAGTAAAGGTGGTACGAGAGACGGCTAAATCTTCCAAACCCGGTTTGATGAAGTTGTTGATCATTTCATTTTTACGTGATTCTGGTTGAATAAAATCGGGGTGTTCATTGTAGTAAGCCAATAAACGATCAGCGTATTTACTCATCCTAAAGAAATAAGACTCTTCTTTGATCAATTCTACTGGATGTCCACTGTCTGGTGATTTCCCACCAATAATCGTTCCTTGGTCATCACGTTCAATGTCTACTAGTTGTGTTTCAGTATAGAAGGTTTCATCTGGAACAGAATACCAGCCTTCATATTCATCTAAATAAATATCGCCTTGCGCTAAAAAACGTTCGAAAATATCGGCCACAACTTTTTCATGTACTGGATCAGTTGTTCGGATAAACTTATCATTGCTGATTTCCAATAATTTCCATAATTTTTGCATATCTTCAGCCATTTGGTCCACATATTTTTGTGGTGTAATAGCTAATTCTTGTGCCTTTTTTTCAATTTTTTGGCCGTGCTCATCGCTGCCTGTCAAATAGAAAACGTCAAAGTCTTGCATTCTCTTGTATCGTGCCATAACGTCACACGCAATCGTTGAATAGGCATTTCCAATATGCAATTTCCCGCTTGGATAATAAATGGGTGTTGTAATATAAAAGGTCTTTTTCTCAGTCACTTTAAGTGCCTCCTTAGTAGATTTGACTACTTCATTCTAACCATCTATCAGACAATCTTTTAGAAAAGAAGGTACATTTAGACACAAATGAGTAGAGTGCTTTTTTATTTAAATTGATTTTCCTCAAAAGCTTTCTGAAATAGTATACCATAGAAAATGACTGAAAATGGGAAATTCCAAATGATTTTCCACTTCTCAAATAAAGTTTTTTTCGTTAGGCTCCAAGGTTTTTCAAGGCAATAACTTCAATTTTTGTAAACCTTTTAAAATCCCATCATTTTCTGGAGAGGCTGTAATAGCATCTGCAATTTCTTTTAATTCTACACGCCCATTTCCCATGGCAATTCCCATACCTACTGCTTTCAGCATTTCAATATCATTCAATCCATCTCCAAATGCTACTGTTTCACTCATCTTGATTCCTAAATGCTCAATCAACTTTTGAATCCCTACCGCTTTAGACACCCCTTTAGAAATCACGTCTACTGAATAAGGATTCCATCTTGTGAAATGACAATCTGGAAAAGCCTCTTGATAATAGTCATCGTATTTTTCTGTCGTATGAATAATACATTGATAAATGATCCGATTTTCATAGTAATGCGGCAAGATTGGCCTCACCCTTTTGGATGAACCAACATAGTGCTCAGCCAATTGCATCACCTTTTTAGGAGGGGCTATAGGAGCTAGCTGGATCATTTTTTTCAATAACCCTTTTTGTCCAAACGTCACTATCGAATTCCCAAGAATCTCATCACTCCCGCAAAATGCGATCTGTTGTTTATTGGTCTCCGCAGCTAGAGCTAATCGTTTAACTGAATTTATCGATAACGGATTTTGATGGATAACTTCACCTTCATGCACCACGTATTGCCCATTTAAAGTAATGTGCGTTTGAATATCTAGCGATGCTAAAATTTCATCAATTCTAAACGGGGCTCTTCCAGTTGCGATAACCGGTATAAGACCTTTTAATTTCAAGTTTTGAATGGCTTTTTTAGCAGAAGCTGGTATTTTTTTCTTTTCTGTTAATAGTGTTCCATCAATATCAAAAAATACAAGTTTATACATCTTAATGGCTCCTTTAATCTTTTTGTTTTTCCTAATAATGTTAATTGTGAAACGGAATGTTTCCCGTGAAACATTCCGTTTGTTTTTTTACTATTTCAACTAGCGAGGTTCTTATAAAAACTTTTCACTTTCTTTCATAATAACGGTTGCGGTACAATAAGGCTAGTTATTCACTATTCCAGAAAGAAGGATCTCTAATGATTTCTATTGGCTTAACGGGTTGGTCTGACCATGACTTGTTGACCATCCGTACATCTAAACGCTTGGAAGATTATAGTTCTCATTTTCCATTTGTAGAATTGGACACTAGTTTTTATGCCATCCCACCTACTAAAAATATTTTATCCTGGATGGAAAAAACACCTGCTGCTTTCCAATTTATCCCAAAAGCTTTTCAAGCTATGACTTTACACAAAGACTGGTTGAAATTTTTTCCGACTGAGCAACAAATGTTCGATCATTTTATTGCTATCTTCGAACCTATGATCACAGCAGATCGAATCAAAACTTTTTTATTTCAATTTCCACCTTATTTTGATTGTACGACTGAACACGTTCAATATTTAAGAAAAGTACGCCTGTTAATGGGTGAACTACCTGTGGCTATTGAGTTCCGTCATTCCAGTTGGTTCAGCGCTACCAATAAAGAAAACACACTGGTCTTTTTAACGGAAGAAAATTTCATTCACACTGTTGTAGATCAACCTCAAACTCCTGGAAACAGTGTTCCTTTAGTTGGTCAAGGAACACATGCAGAATTAACACTGTTTCGGTTACATGGGCGAAACTACGAAGGTTGGTTAGATGCGAGTGGGCCAAATTGGCGTAAAAAAAGAACCCTCTACGATTATACTTCTGCTGAATTAGATGAATTTGCGGCAATTATTCACCAATTAGAAAAAGACTCAAAAGAAGTGGCTGTTATATTTAACAATAATTCAGGCGGACATGCTGCAAAAAATGCAAAACAATTGCAAAAGAAATTACAGCTTACTTTTGAAAACCTTGCTCCACAACAAACAGAATTAAATTTATTTGGAGAAGATTTTTAAAAATGCTTATCACAAATGACAAAAAATAGAGCCTGCTCTTAACGAGTAAGCTCTATTTTTCCTATATTATATGAATATTCTACACATTTTCCGAATTCTTTTCATGCCAGTTTCTGACCACAACAGACAATGTAAAGCAAATAATAAAATAAACTAGCGCTAAGAAACCATAAATTAAAAAGACTTCGGAAGTTTTTGTTACTTTCCCTAAAATAATTTGGCCACTTCGAGTAAATTCCATTATTCCTAAACCAGCAAGAAAAGATGTATCTTTAATCGTTGTAATAACTTGTGACAATAAAGATGGAATAATTTTCTTGAATGTTTGAGGCAGAATAACATATTGTAAAGTTTGGTAAAATGAAAAACCTTGCGAATGCGCTGCTTCAAATTGTCCTTTGGGTATCGAATTTAAACCTCCACGTACAATTTCCGCTACTACCGCCGCTGTATATAAAAGTAAAGCTAGCGAGCCTTTTAACAAAATCGTACTTCCTGGAATCAGAAAAGCACAACCTAGCATCCATAAAAGCAGTGGTGTATTCCGAAACAATTCAATATAAAAACTGGCTAGTTTACCAAAAAATTTCTTTTCATAATTTCTAACTAATCCTAACAAAGTTCCAATTAGTATAGAGAGAATAACTACACCTAAAGAAATCATTAAACTAGTCATTAATCCATCTAATAAAAACAAAAGGTTCGGCTGAGTAAAAACGGTTTGAATGGATTCTATCATTCCATCACCTCCGGAATATCCACTACCATGGAATCATTCTTCTTTAACTTTTCTTCATACTTCCTTGAGAAAGTAGCCAATGGGAAGCACAACAAGAAGTAAAGTAACCCTGCCATTACATAGGATGGTCCGTAATTTAAGCTGGATGATGCATATGAGTCAGCTGCATACATTAAATCTGCTCCAGCAATGATCGCAAGTACTGATGTATTTTTGATTAAATTGACCGCTTGGTTCGTCAATGGTGGTAAAATACTTTTTACCATCTGCGGTAATATGATGTAGTACATGGTTTGTGTGTAATTAAATCCTTGTGAATAGGCGGCTTCTTGTTGGCCTTTAGGAATGGATAAAATTCCAGCACGTACCACTTCTCCAATATAAGCTCCATGGTACAGTCCAATACCTACTACCCCAATCATAAACACGCTTAAAACTAAACCAGCCATTGCTAATCCGTTATACATAAAGAAAATCTGGATCACAAGCGGAATATTTTGGAAAACTTCGACATATACTCTTGCAATCGAACGCAGAATCCCATTTTGTGCAGTGGATAAAATTCCAATAATCACACCAATCACCAAAGATAGTGCTAATGCTAAGATGGCTATTTGGAGTGTTCGCAAAAATCCAGAACTAAAATTATCAAAATTTTGAAAAAGATCCTCCCATCTCCAAAGAGCAAATGGATTTGTACTTCTCATTATTCACCCAGTCCCCACTCTGAAACCAATCCATCAAGAGTATCATCTTCTCCCCATGTAGTGATTAAATCATTTACACCATCTGCTAACTCTGTATTTACTTTCATAGTTGCAATTCCGTAATCTTGAGTTGCGAAACGGTCTGGCAAGATTTCAGTTGACTCATCTAAATACCCAGCCAAAATAGATCTGTCCACGCTGAATGCATCTATGCGACCAGAATCTAAAGCGGCTTTAATTTCTGGATAAGTTGCATATTCTGAAAAATCTACTGTGATATCATATTGTTCAGCTTCTGCAGCAATAGCGTCAGCTGTAGTAGAACTTTGTGCTACACCAATATTGGCTCCATCCATATCTTCTAATCCTTCATAATTTTTTTCTGTTTTCACCAAAAGACCAACGGCATCTTCATAATACGCATCTGTGAAATTATACGTTTCTTTGCGTTCTTCTGTTACTGTAAAAGTCGCAATGACCATATCTACTTCACCATTGTCCAATAATGGACCACGCGTTTTAGCCGTAACAGGTGTCAATTCAATAGCTTCTGGATCGCCTAAAATTTCTTCAGCTATCTTTTTAGCAATATCAATTTCAAATCCTTCTATTTCCCCAGTATCAGTGTTCATTAAACCAAAATTTGGAACGTCTTCTTTGACCCCTACTTTTAAAACTCCTGCTTCTTTAATCGATTCAAATGTCACTTGATCTGATTCTGTTGTACTTTCTACATCTGTGGTTGAACTAGCGTCTGACGAACAAGCTCCTAAAAATAATACACTAGACAAAGCTACTGTCGCTAATAAATTTCTCTTTTTCATTCATTTTCCTCCTAAGTAATTCTTATTTTTTATCTTAAAATTTTACTTAAAAACTCTTTTGTTCTTTCATGAGTGGGATTTTCAAAGAAATGTTCGGGTGGTCCTACTTCAAGAATAGTCCCATCATCCATAAAAATCACTCGATCTGCTACTTGTTTAGCAAAACCCATTTCATGAGTCACAACGACCATCGTAATATTCATACTAGATAACTTGATCATAACGTCTAGTACTTCTTGAACTGTCTCAGGATCTAAAGCAGAAGTGGGTTCGTCAAACAAGATTATTTTTTTTTCAGAACAAAGAGATCTTGCAATAGCAACTCTTTGTTGTTGGCCTCCTGAGAGTGTTGAAGGGTAAGCCATTGCTTTTTCTCGTAATCCTACAATATCTAAATACCGGTAAGCTATTTCTTCTGCTTCTTTTTTTGATTTATTTTGTAATTTCATCGGTCCGATTGTCAGATTTCCTAACACTGTCATATGCGGATAGAGATTAAACTGTTGAAAGACCATTGCAGAAGAATTTCGCACCACTTCTAATTTATTTTTCTCTGTTAGTAAGTTTCCCTCTATATAAACTTCTCCCGACGTAGGCTCTTCAAGAAAATTCATGCATCTGACTGTTGTACTTTTTCCAGAACCAGAAGGTCCTATAATTACAACTTTCTCACCCTCGGCCACCTCTAAATTAATATTTTTCAATACATGGTGGTCGCCGAAATACTTATTCACATTCTGTAACTTGATCAACTTTGTCTCATCTCCTTTGCAAAAACGTTTATACTTATTAGCTGAATTTTAAGCAGATTAAGGTTTTCTATCTGCTTAAAGTAATAGTATAATTACACATTAATGAGAAATCAATTAAAATATGCCTCGCAAATGTAAGGTCTTATTACATGGATTTCGTAGGAATAAGTAACAAAAAGGAGCAAAATTCTTTATATGCTTCATTTTCAAGTGATTAAAAAATGATTAATTTCTTATTAGAAAATATAAAAAAACCTCAAATCAATGAATAATTAATTCAATGATTTGAGGTTTTTTTCTAATAAAAGGGTGTGTATCGTTTCGTTAGCTATTAGTTTAGCAATTCTTTTGCTAACAAACGATAAACATTTAACCGTTTTTCTTGTGAATGTGTAATACTGCAAATCATAGCTTCATCGAACCCGTATTGCGCTTGGTCTTCCCGCAGTTTTTCCGCAATTTCTTTTGGCGTGCCAACTAAATGCAATTTACGTCCTTGTTGAATCGTTAATTTATCAATTTCAGTTAATGGATAATTCTGAGCTTCTTCAGGCGTCATCAATTGACCCATCCGCCCTCTCCCCATCAATAAACGTGCAATATCTTGCGGTTTAGCCTCATATTCAGCTTCGTCTCTTGTTTCAGCCGTCGTAACGAGATAAGCGACATTGATGGTTGGTTTCTCCATGAAAGCAGATGGTTGAAAATTGATTCTATACTCATCAAATATCTCTTTTGTCATTCCACCCATGAAAAATTGGGCAAATGAATACCCTACTCCCATTTGAGCTGCTTTTCGTGCACTACTTCCACTTGAACCTAATAACCAAGATTCAGGCAACTGGATTTGCGATGGAGTAGCAATCGTTCGATTATACAGTCGATCTTCCGGCACTTCATCATTCATTAATTTTAAGGCTGTATCAAATTTTTCATACATATTATCCAGCATAGGTTGACGACCTTCTGATAAAGCATAAATAGAATTATTGTCGCCACCTGGAGCACGACCTACTCCAAAATCAATTCTTCCTGGAGAAAAAGCACTTAACGTCTTAAAGATTTCCGCTAATTTCAAAGGCGAGTAGTGCATCATCATGACTCCACCCGTACCGATCCGAATATTTTTTGTTTTTGTCGCTAAATGGGCTGCAACAATCTCCGGTGCTGAACTTGCAAAACCATTTGTCCCATGGTGTTCCGCCATCCACATGCGTGTGTATCCTAATTCATCTGCTAAAACAGCTAATTCTTCAGCTTTTGCTAATGCATCAACAGCTGTATTTCCACTTGTTATCGGTGCTTGATCCAAGACACTTAATTTCACTGTTATTCCATCCCTTCAATATATATAATTAGTTTTCATGTTATTTCTTGCTACTATTAATAACTAGTCAATAAGCAACTTATCATTTGTTGCTTTTTCATCATTATAAAGAAACACCTATTCGATTTCTATTTTTTTGAGCCTTAGTGTAACTTATTATCAATTTGCTTTCCAAATGTAGTCTGACTTTATGAGTCACAAGAAATTATTTTTTCAACACTCGCATCGCATTTAGGACAGCAATAACTGTTACGCCAACATCTGCAAACACGGCTTCCCACATTGTTGCAAAACCAAAAGCTCCTAGAATTAAGAAAAATCCTTTTACTGCAAGAGCTAAAATTATATTTTGCCATACGATTCTTCGAGTATCTTTTGCGACTTGCATAACGGTTCCAATTTTAGAAGGCTTATCATCCATGATAACAACATCGGCTGCTTCAATTGCTGCATCTGAGCCTAATCCACCCATTGCGATTCCAATATCTGAACGGGCAAGTACAGGAGTATCATTGATTCCATCACCAACAAAAGCAACTTTTTCTTTCGGGCCCTTGCGTGCCATGATTTCTTCCATTTTCTCTACTTTATCTTGTGGCAAAAGCTCTGCATAAAACTCGTCAATGCCTAATTTTTTAGCAACGGCTGCTCCTACTGCTTTTGAGTCTCCCGTTAGCATAATGATGTGTTTTACACCTTTTTCTTTCATTAAAGCTATTCCTTCTGCTGCATCTTCTTTGATTGCGTCTGCAATCAAAATGTACCCAGCAAACTCCTTATCTACTGCTACATAAATAAGGGTTCCAATTTCAGTTGATTCAGTAAATGAAATATTGTATTTTTGCATTAATTTCGCATTTCCTGCTAATATTTCTTTTTCATCAACGTTTGCTTGGATGCCATACCCTGAAATATCATTGTATTCCGTAATGCGGTTTTCAACGATTCGTTCCTCATATTTTTCTTTGATTGCATCAGCAATCGGATGCGAAGAATGAGTTTCCGCGTATGCAGCTAACTCTAACAACTGCTCTTTACTCCATCCACTTGCAGGTTGAATACTAGTGATTTCGAATTTGCCCTTCGTTAACGTTCCGGTCTTATCCATAATGACATACTTAATATCATTCAATCCTTCTAAGAAGTTGCTCCCCTTCACTAAAATTCCTTTTCGTGAAGCGGCTCCAATTCCGCCAAAAAATCCAACAGGAATAGACACAACTAATGCACATGGACAAGAAATAACAAGGAAAATACTTGCTCGATAGATCCATTCATTAAATGTAGCCCCAGGAAGCACTAGAGGAGGAATAATCGCCAGTACTAAAGCAAAGATAACAACAATCGGCGTATAGTAATGCGCAAACTTTGTAATAAAGTTCTCAGTAGGTGCTTTTCGGCTACTAGCATTTTCAACTAAATCAAGAATTTTTGTAACCGTTGATTCAGAAAAAAGCTTTTCAACTATCACTTCAATCAAACCATTTTTATTGATAAAACCACTTAAAACACTATCTGTTATTTTAACACTTCTAGGAACTGACTCCCCTGTTAGTGCAGAAGTATCCATTGAAGACGCTCCGGTAATGATTTTCCCATCTAAAGGAACTTTCTCTCCTGGACGTATGACAATCGTATCGCCAACTTTAATCGTATCTGGTGATACACTACGTGTGCTTCCATCTGCTAGTTTTAAATTCGCATAGTCTGGCCTTATATCCATCAAGTCAGCAATCGAGCGTCGCGATCTACTAACGGCAATACCTTGGAAAACTTCTCCCACCTGATAAAAGAGCATAACAGCTACTGCTTCTGGATACTCCTGAATATAAAAAGCACTTAAAGTAGCAATAGTCATCAAAAAATTCTCATCGAATACTTGTCCATTGATTATATTTTTTATGGCACTCCAGACAACATCATACCCCGCTACAAGATAAGCGGCCACAAATAATCCGATAGATACCATTTCATTCATAGGAACAAAATTTGCAACGAATAATAAAATCAAAGCAATGATTAAACGACTAAGGATAGTTTTTACATTATTTTTTTCATGATCCTTCTCATGTGAATGATCTGAGTCTTCTAAATGACTTATTTCTTTATTTTCATCTAATGGAAGGCCATCTTTTCCAATCGGAAATCTAGTTAATTTAGACAGCAAGGTTACTTCAGGTTCTAGTTTATTTATTCTTGATTTGATTAAAGGTAAAATTTTATTCTCTTTTTGTTTGTCAACGTCAAAACTAAGGGTCCTTGTCATATAATTAGCATTACTGTTTGTGACGCCCTCAATTTTAGCTACACCACTTTCAATCTTATTAGCACAATTTGCACAATCTATCCCCTCAAGTATCCATTCATGGCTTTGCTTTTCTTCAGACACAAAAATTCCTCCTGTACTTATTCCTAAATCGTAATAACTCTGCTTTATATATGAATTTTTCTTCATATGTTCCAAAAAAGTATACCACGCATGAAAATAAAGTCAACAACATCATGCTGCGTTAGTGTTAAAATTACACTACTTGCTTTTAAGAAAAAGCGTGCTATTCTTAAAAGCACGAGGCTTAATTCATGTATATAGGGAGGTTAACCATGTCAAATAAAAAACCGTCTATTTTAGACCCAGAAACCCTTACATCTGTTAGTAAAATATTCAAACTTTTACAAAATGAGGCTAGACTTTCTATTATCTATTTATTAAAAGATCAAGAATTAAGTGTAGGAGAAATTACTAATCTAATAAATATGGAACAATCCGCTGTTTCTCATAAATTAAATGCGCTAAAGAGTGCTCACTTAGTTAAAACTAGAAGAGACGGGAAAACCATTTTTTATAGTTTAGATGACAATCATGTTTTCACTATTTTAGAGCAAGTTATCACACATAGTAAGGAATCCAATTAGTAAATAGATCATTAAATAGTTAAATAACGTTTTTTCTTTATTTTGGCTATTTGATAATTTAGTTGATTTAATTAAAAAACACTCTAGATAGTTTGATAAAATCAAACTATCTAGAGTGTTTTTTCAAGCTAATTAATCAAAATTTTCGCTCAGAATTTCTACACGATCTTCAAAAGATACTTCTTGATGAATTTCGTGCAGCATCCAAACATAACCAAAGCTGTCTAAAAACATCGCATTTGAAATACCCATTTCTTCTATCTTTGTAATCGGCTGAATTACCGTTACTCCTGCAGCAACTGCTTTATCAAAAGTTACTTGAATATTGGGTACCATTACATTAAACCAAAATGATTGATTACTATCTTCTTTCGGTGCAAACAATTGATATTCACGATTTTCATCGAGCATATGGAAACGAGTATCATAAATTTTGAAAACTACTTCGTTGTTTCCTACTTTAAAATCGGTCGCCTCAACTATTAGAACCTCAAAAATAGAACTATATTGTTCCAAAGCAACTTTACTGTCTTTTACAACAAAATCTATTTCAACTCCTGTAATCATTTATACACTCTCCTAATTTTTTTTGTTAATCACTTTTAGTATAACAGCTATCTAATTTAGTAGCGTTAAACGTGTACTACTAAATTAAAATATTATGACTGGAACACTTAATAGTGCTTGATAAACTATACTTTTAACAAACAAGTTTAAGTCGTAAAAAAGAAAACTGAATATCCCATGTTAGAATAAACATATACGAAAGGGAATATATTTGGTAAAGTTAGTAAAGCTGTATTTATACAAACAAAAAAGGAGTATGAAAATGAACTATTTAATCGATTTTTTAAAGGGTATTGTTATAGGAATAGCCAATATTATTCCCGGAGTAAGTGGAGGAACGATGGCAGTCTCCTTGGATATTTACGATCGAATGATTTCTTCGATCAGTCATTTATTTAAAAATTGGAAAGCCAGTCTAAAAACATTAGCTCCTATCTTAGTAGGGGCAGTCGTTGGAGTTGTGGCATTTACCTATACAATTGAATTCTTATTGAGCTCATATACTTTGCCAACAGCCTTGGCTTTTATCGGTCTAATTTTGGGTGGTATTCCAGGTTTATGGGAATCTTTTCAAAAAGGTCTAGCAAAACAAAAACAAGCCATTTCCATTAGCCACATTAGTGCTTTTATTCTTATGTTTGTATTGGTTGTCGTGATACTCCCTCTACTACAAGGAGCCGGAACTACTTTAACAGCCATTCAACTAGATCCTTTAAGTTTGATCAAGTTATTCATTATAGGGATTATCGCTTCTGCAACGATGATAATTCCTGGAGTAAGCGGGTCGTTAATTTTAATGGTCTTAGGCTATTATTATTTGATCATCAATACTATAACACTATTCATAACTGCTCTACGCACAGGTAATATGGCTTCGTTATTGCCTAACTTTATTCTTCTGTTTGTCTTTGGTTTAGGTGTTTTGATCGGCATCTTTTTAATCAGTAAAGTGATAGAATTTTTATTTGAACATTATAGTTCAGTAACTTATAGCGGAATCTTAGGTTTAGTCATCGCTTCTCCATTCGCCATTTTATTGAATACAAATGCACTGAATGATTTACAAACCGCTCAAGCATTACCTTTTGCTTTAGTGGGGGTAGTACTATTGGTTATTTGTTATTATGGTATTTATCAATTAGGTAAAAATGAAACCAACTAATTTGCCCACGTATATCAGAAAAAAGCAGTCTCAGATAGGGTGATTTATACGCCCTCTTCTTTTAGTGAGACTCAATAAATAAGAGACTGGGACAAACCCCCAGTCTCTTTCCTATATCCGAATAATTATTCTAGAACGTGCCCCAAAAAGCAGACCCAACTTCAGAAGGAGATTATTTCCATGCCTTATCTTAAACAATCAAAATTATTACTATGGACACTGTGGGTCTTAGCAATGGCTCTCATTATTTATATTGCAACTAAGATTAGTTTTGTTTTCCAGCCAGTACTTGTTTTATTTTCAACCCTTTTCATTCCAGTTATAAGTGCTGGATTTTTATTTTACTTATTGAATCCTTTGATTAAAGTAATGCAAAAATTAAAAATCAAACGCAGCTACGCTATTATTTTAGTTATGTTTCTATTTCTTAGCGGAGCAATCCTGTTTATTATTAAAACTTTCCCCATTTTGATGGGTCAGCTATCTGATTTAATTGAAAATAGTCCCGCTATTCTTTCAGATATTGAGATTCAAACAAAACATATTGCATCATTCTCCATATTTGATAATGTTGATTTGGAAGGAACTTTAAATCGGTTAAACCTTTCCATTGATGCCTTTTCCAAAACAATTTTATCTAGTTTTACAACCAGTATTAGTTCTATCATTGCAGGGGTTGCGAACTTAACAATCGTCTTGATTACAGTGCCCATTGTATTATTTTATATGTTCCATGACGGTGAAAAATTACAATTGGCTACTACCCGTTTATTTCCCGATAAATATCAAAAACATGTCTTTGAATTGCTACATCAGACAAATCTGATTATCACTGCTTACATCAGCGGAAAAGGATTAGCGAGTATCTTTGTTGCAGTCTTAATCTATTTTGGATTTTTATTGATTGGACTTCCTTACACCTTATTATTAGCGATTATTAACGGATTTACTAACCTTATTCCTTTTATTGGTCCTTTTATCGGTGCTGTACCAGCATTTATAATCGCCTTAACTATTTCACCGACAACAGCTCTACTGGTCACCATAATTATACTAATAGTTCAACAACTTGATGTTAATTTACTGACACCAAAATTTGTTGGAAAATCGTTAGCTATTCATCCATTAACGATTATTTTCATCTTATTGGTAGCAGGAAAAATGCTTGGAATTGTTGGAATCATTTTTGGTGTTCCCGCTTTTGCTGTAATCAAAACAATAGTTGTTTATATTAAAAGTAACCGAATCACTGCCGAAGATCACTAATAATAGCATTATTCATACTATCCGGACCGTAATTTTCACTTCATGAACTAAAGGAGTCTACCAGTACAAGATGTTTTACTTTGTTTTACGAGAAGACTAAAATACGAGTATAGACTGGAGGGATCCTTATGAAACTGGAGAACAAATCAGTTATCGTTACGGGGTCTGCTGGAGGAATTGGTGAGGCAATCGCTCGCTCATTTGCCAAAGAAGGGGCTAATATTCTTCTAGCAGATTATAATGAAGCAGGCGTTAAGAAAGTTGCTGCTGAATTGAATGCATTGCGCCAGAACTCAGCTATTGCTTTAAACGTAGACGTCTCAAAAAGAGAAGACACTGATCGTATGATCGAAGTTACACTTGAAAAGTTTGGCTCTTTAGATATTCTTGTAAACAATGCAGGAATTATGGATGGATTTGAACCGATTGGTGATATCTCTGATGAAAAATGGCAAAAAGTTATGGATATAAATGTACTTGGCGTTATGCGATCTATCCGTAAAGCTATTCCTATTTTTAGAGAACAGAATTCAGGCATTATCATCAATGTTGCTTCTATAGGAGGTCTTTATGGTGCTCGCGCTGGTGTTGCCTACACAGCTTCAAAACACGCCCTTATAGGACTGACAAAAAATACAGCTTTCATGTATGCCAAAGAAAATATTCGTTGCAACGCGATTGCTCCTGGTGGGGTAGCTACAAATATTGCCGCATCGATGGGAGATATCAATCAATTCGGGATGGAAAAGACTCAGCCTGGACTGGCTTTAAGCCCAATTTTCGGTCAACCAGATGATATTGCTGCTGTTGCTCTTTTCTTGGCATCAGCTGAATCAACTTTCGTCAACGGTACGGTACTCACTGCAGACGGCGGATGGTCAGCTTATTAATCCAAATTACTCTCTGCTTTAAAGACTTATAAGATCTAGTAAACTATCAGCCAAGAGTAGAAATGCTTGCTTTATAAATACTAATTTGATAAACTTAAATTGTAATCGATATAAATAAATAATTATTATCAATAGAAGGAGTGGAGCTTATGACAATAGATTTTAAAGATCATGGTAAAAAGCCTTATATAGTAAATATTGAAGATGCAACTGTTCAAAACGATAATTATCGTACAACAATCTGGACGGGGAACAAATTACAAGCAACAGTAATGTCTATTCCACCGAACGATGATATTGGGTTGGAAGTTCATCATGGAATCGATCAGTTTATTCGTATCGAAGAAGGACAAGGCCTCTGTCAAATGGGACCTACTGAAGATAATTTAAATTTCGAACAAACTGTTTCTGATGACGAAGCCGTATTTGTTCCAGCAGATATGTGGCATAATATCAAAAATACCGGAACTAAACCGTTAAAATTGTATACCATTTATGCTGGACCTGATCATGTTGAGGGAACCGTTCATCCAACTCATGAAGATGCAGAAAACGATCCAAACGAACAATAAATAGAATAGAAAAAAACCAAAAGTTGAACACCTCATCCCAACTTTTGGTTTTTTTTATTTTTTTAGCAGTCATGTTGCAATAAAATCGGTTTAATCAAATTTGTCCGATTCTCATCATTTTAAAACAGTTTATTTTTATCCTATTTATCTTTTATCGGTCATTTTGTAAACTTCCTTTTTTCTCTTGATGCAGTAAACGTAACCCGTTTAAGATGACCAAAATCGTTGAGCCTTCATGAAAGACAACCCCTATTGGCAAATCCAAATAGCCCAAAAGATTTAAAAAGATCAGCATTACAATAACACTTACTGAAAAGATAACATTTTGCTTGATGATCCGGTTTAATCTGCTGCTTAATTGATAACTGTACAATAATTTAGCTAAATCATTTTTGACAATCACCACATCAGCCGACTCCATCGCCACTGATGAACCACTCCCCATAGCAATACCAATATCAGCATTTGCCAACGCAGGCGCATCATTTATTCCATCACCGATCATCCCTACCACCTTGCCATTTCCCTGACTTTCTAAGATATAATTGATTTTATCTTCTGGTGAACAGTTTGCTACATAATCGTTGACTTTCACTTCTTTAGCAACTTTCAAAGCTACCTTTTCATTATCCCCGGTTAATAAAACGACTTGAATACCCTCTTTTTGGAAACCAGAGACAGCTGCTACCGCTTCATGACGTATTTGATCGGAAAGCGATAAATAACCAACAATTTCATTGCCTTTTGCAACAAAAATAGTCGTATTTCCCTCGGCTATTTTATTAAGATAATTCTTTTTATCGAGGTACCCTTCGAAAGCACCTGGCTTTCCTACTTTGATATCGCCTTTTCTAACGCCTGAACCAGCGACTTCCTCAACGGGTTCTGAAAAGTCGACTCCCCCAAAATCTACGTCTTCAAACGCTTTAACAATTGCGTTTGCTATTGGATGATTAGATTGTTGTTCCATATAAACCACTTCACTAATAATATCCTCCTGCACTTTATGATCCAGAACTTGAAAGTCACCAAAAGTTAGCGTACCTGTTTTGTCGCTGTACAAAATATCCATTGTATTCAAAGCTTCCATGGCTGCACCACCTTTTACCAGTACACCATTTTTTGCTCCATTACTGATAGCACTGAGTGTTGCTGGTGTAGCAGAGGCGACCAAAGCACAAGGACTAGCAACAGTTAATAAAACCATCCCCCGATAAAAGGCTTCTTGGAAAGTAAGGTCGTTGAAATAGTATAGTGTCATTATGAAGAGCGGTACAGCAATTAGAACCGCTATTACGTATCTTGACTCAATCCGGTCAATGAATTTCGAAATTTTTGACGGTCTATTTTGTGCTTCTTCTACCATCCGAATAATATTCGAAAAGACCGTTTGATCGCTCGTTTTATTCACTTTAAGATGGAACGAGTTGCCTTCATTGAAGGTTCCTGAAAAAACTTCATCTCCTTCTTCCTTTTCAGCAGGCAAAGATTCACCGGTTAGGGCAGCTTCATTGATTTGTGTTTTTCGGTCAGCATATCCATCTATTGGTAGTTGAGCTCCTTTTGAAACGACCACAATATCCCCAACTTGTAAGACCTCTGTCGGTACTTCAACAACTTCTCCATTCTCTTTTAATACTTGGGCTACGGACGGGACATGGGCCATTAATTCGGAAATAGCACTATTTGATTTATTGGTAGCATAAGCTTCTAGGGCTTCTGATCCGGCAAAAATCAATAATAAGACCGCTCCTTCTGACTCATAATTGATCACGCAAGCTCCCAATGCCGCTAAAATCATCAGTAAATCAACATTGGGTGAGTGAGAGTAGATCGTTTCCACTATGGCTTTTTTTGCGGCAAAAAAACCTAAAAATAAAATGGCCAAGTAAAATGAAAATTGGCTGTAGAGTCCTCCAAAAGGATCTAATATAAATCCGATAATCGTAAAGAAAATACCCATGATTAAAAATTGCCCTACTCGTGTCTTGACTAAAAATTTTACCATCTTTATCTTTCCTTTCTAAAAGTAATTTTTCTAACCTACTACTGAAAATAACTATCATTTTAAGTGTTGCTAAATTAGGGTGCGTTTTAAAGCTAATTATTCTTCTGATTTTTGAGCTAATTGAGAAAAATAGGGATGATTAAATTAGAATTGAACAACAAGAACGGCTTAATGAGTCAAGGAATCAAATAAAACAATCCACTATTTTGAGCCACTCGAACTAACCCTCGTTTCCGCTACTCATATGCATATTGGGTCTCAGTTACTCGAACTAGCGCTTGTTACCGCTACTCATATGCATATCGGGTCTCAGTTACTCGAACTAGCGCTCGTTTCCGCTACTCATATGCATATCGGGTCTCAGTTACTCGAACTAGCGCTTGTTACCGCTACTTGCTTTTAACAAGATAGTTTTAAAACATACTCTAGTCAAATACCTGACATAAAATTTCTTTTAAGGTAAGACGAAATTAATCTTACCTATATGATACTGTCTGAGACCTCCATTCTTCAATTTTTAACCTTCACCGAATGTTATTTCTCTAAAAAAACAATTCAGTTCATAGATACTATTTGTTAAACAACTGACTGGAATCTTGCCTCCTTTATATAAAAATACAAAAAAAAGGCACACTTGTAGGACAATGTTACTGTCCCACAGGTGTGCCTTTTTGCACTACTCTGCTACCACACATCTATCTGGTGGTCCGGCTGCACAAACCTCTAAGGTTTACCGCCTGTTCAGATTTAAATGCCTTTTCGATCTTAAAAAAGTCCGAAAAGAAAGTTAAATTAGCTTTATACCTAATATAATATCATTTTTCGGAAAAATAGCAATAGCCCAAAACTACTTTTAAGAAATAAATTCTAAAAAACAAGATTGACAAATTGTCTTCACTTCATCTATACTAATATTAATCTCATAACAATTTACGTTGAAAGAGCAGAGTAACAATGGGTCCCTGTTTAATAGAAAGCCTATGGATGATGAAAATAGGTACAAACCATTTTGTGAATTACACTCCGGAGTAACTTGATTAACCTCAAGCGTATTGCTACGTTACAGTGAATGAGTGGTAGGCTTGTTTTGCATTAAAAACAGACTGCAATTTGGGTGGTAACACGGAAAACTTCGTCCCGATAAAAAAGAGTTAAATCTTTTTTATCGGGCTTTTTTTATGCATAAAATACCTATAATAAAGGAGCGAGAAGAATGAATATTATTGATGAATTAGAATGGCGCGATGCCATTAATCAACAAACAGACGAAGTCGGTTTAAAAAAATTAATTAACCAAAAAAAGGTAGGGTTATACTGCGGAGTTGATCCAACTGGTGACAGCATGCATATTGGTCATCTGATTCCTTTTATGATTTTGAAAAGATTCCAATTAGCTGGCCACCTTCCAGTCATCGTTATTGGTGGAGCGACGGGTTCAATCGGCGATCCAAGCGGAAAATCAGAAGAGCGTGTTTTACAGACTAGCGAACAAGTTCAAAATAATGTCAATAAATTAACTTACCAAATGGAAAAGCTATTTGATGCTGGGAAAGATGAAGCCTCTATCCGTATGGTAAACAATTTGGATTGGACAAAAGAACTCTCTTTATTGGATTTCTTACGTAATATTGGCAAGAGTTTTAACGTCAATACCATGTTGGCAAAAGATATCGTTGCCAGTCGTTTGGAAACCGGTATTTCATTTACTGAATTCACTTATCAAATTCTGCAATCCATCGATTTTTTACATTTGTATCAAAATGAAGATGTTCAATTACAAATTGGTGGTGCAGACCAATGGGGAAATATCACTGCTGGTTTAGAATACATCCGTAAACAAGAAGGTTCTGAAGCTGAAGCTTATGGGTTGACCATTCCCTTAATGTTAAAAGCGGACGGAACTAAATTTGGGAAAACTGCTGGTGGAGCTATTTGGTTAGATTCAAAAAAGACCACTCCTTATGAATTTTATCAGTTTTGGTTGAATCAGGATGACCGTGATGTTGTAAAATACTTGAAGTATTTTACTTTTTTAACAAAAGAAGAAATTGACGCTTTGGCTGAAATGGTAGCAGTTGAACCGCACAAACGCGCAGCACAAAAAACTTTGGCCAGAGAAATGACTCTATTTGTTCATGGCGAACAAGCTTTGATGGATGCTGAAAAAATCACTGCAGCTCTTTTTTCCGGTAATGTAAAAGAGTTAACAGCTGATCAAATTGAAGAAGGCTTCAAGAATATGCCAACTTTCGAAGCTCCAAAAGAAGAATGGAATATTGTTGAATGGTTAGTTGATATAGTTGGTATAGAACCTTCTAGACGTCAAGCTCGTGAAGATATCAAAAACGGAGCCTTATCAATGAACGGCGAAAAAGTTACAGATGTCGAAGCCATTGTTACACCTGAAAATTCTTTTGATGAACGCTTTATCCTTATTCGAAAAGGGAAGAAAAAATATTTTCTAATTAAATTAGTTTAAAAAAAAAGAAAGCTTTTATCCTATTTTATTAGGATAAAGGTTTTCTTTTTTGTTGGATTTAATAAGCGGTAATATTTTACTATCTTTTAGTATGATGCTAAACTTTGATTGTTAAAATACAAATTAAAGGGGTGCTTTTATGCGTGCAGTAACTTGGCAAGGAAATGAAAAGATGGAAGTTCGAAATGTTCCAGATCCAACGATTCAAGAACCTACTGATATGATTGTCCGAATTACAGCAACAGCTATTTGTGGATCTGATTTACACTTGTATCATAATGGGAAACCTGTAATGGAAGAAGATTATGTCGTCGGTCATGAACCTATGGGGATTGTTGAAGAAGTTGGTCCTGCTGTTAAAAAAGTCAAAAAAGGCGATCGTGTCGTTATTCCATTTAATATCGGATGTGGTGAATGCCATTTCTGTACACATGAGATGGAAAGTCAGTGCGATAATTCTAATCCTAATCCTGCTTTTGATAATGGTGGTTTATTTGGCTTTGGTAAAATGCATGGAAACTATCCCGGAGGTCAAGCTGAGTTCCTGCGTGTCCCTTTTGCTGACTTCACCTCTTTTATTGTTCCAGAAAATAATTTACCAGATGAGAAAGTTCTTTTCTTATCCGATATCGTACCTACTGCTTACTGGAGTGTAGAAAATAGCGGTGTTAAAGAAGGCGATACAGTTATTATCCTCGGATCTGGCCCCGTTGGACTATTTGCTCAAAAATTTGCCAAAATGAAAGGTGCTAAACGAGTTATCGCAGTTGATAATGTGAAGCATCGTTTAGAACATGCCCGCAATACTAATAATGTTGAAACGGTCAATTTTAAAGATGTTACTGAAGTTGGGAAATTTCTTTACGACACAACTAACGGCGGAGCAGATGTGGTCATTGACTGCGTTGGGATGGATGGTGTAATGCCTGCACGTGAAAAAGCTAAGACTCTTTTAAGTGTTCAAAGTGGAACAATCAGCCCGCTTGTTACGGCTTCAGAAAGTGTCAAAAAATTTGGTACAGTTCAAATCACTGGAGTTTATATGACGCCATCTGCTAGTTTTCCTTTAAATGACTTTTTCAATCGAGATATTACTTTAAAAACAGGTCAAGCCCCTGTTATTCACCTTATGCCAAAATTATATGACATGATTGAAAAAAATGTTTTTGATCCGACAGATATTATTACGCATACTATGCCTTTGGAGCAAGCTGCAAAAGCTTATGATATTTTTGATAAGAAAGCAGACCAAAATATAAAAGTTATCTTAAAACCAGGAATGGTATAAAAATAGACAAAACAAAAAACTTCAAGCTCTCTCATATAGAGAAATCTTGAAGTTTTTTGTTTTGTTACAAAGTCTTAGTCTTAAAATTTTTTAATGCTTCGTCAATTGATGAAGTTTTATTACACCTCATTTTTCCAACTGAATTATCGAAAAAACAACTGCATCTACACCATTTGACGTAGAGCGACTGTTTAGCGATCTCCATTAAAAATCGAATTTTTAACAATCACATAATCTACTTTGCGAAGAGATTCTACATCGTTTCCACCAGCATATGAAATTGAAGATTGTAAATCTTGTTTCATTTCCAATAATGTTTCAGCGATATCACCTTTGTATTCCACAAGAATTTTCTTGCCTTCTACATTTTTATGTTCACCTTTTTGGAATTCTGATGCACTACCAAAATATTCTTTATACATCTTACCGTCTTTTTCAATTGTTTCTCCTGGAGATTGATCATGTCCTGAGAATAGAGAACCCATCATAACCATAGATGCTCCAAAACGAATCGATTTAGCAATATCGCCATGATCACGTACTCCACCATCTGCAATCAATGGTTTTCTTGCAGCTTTAGCACATATACGCAGAGCCGCTAATTGCCATCCCCCAGTACCAAAACCTGTTTTTAATTTTGTGATACATACTTTTCCTGGTCCAATACCCACTTTAGTTGCATCTGCCCCAGCGTTTTCTAACTCACGAACAGCTTCAGGAGTCCCAACGTTACCTGCAATCAAAAATGTTCCAGGTAAAAATTTCTTGATGTGGTGAATCATATTGATCACTAAATCTGAGTGCCCGTGAGCAATATCGATTGTGATGTATTCTGGTACTAATTTTTCTTTCGCTAGTGTTTCAATAAATGTATATTCTGAATCTTTCACACCTACACTAATAGAAGAAAATAGCTCTTTTTCTTGCATCCGTTGAACAAAAGGCATTCTATCTTCTTCATCAAAACGGTGCATAACATAGAAAAAATTGTTTTCTGCTAACCATATAGCTAATGTTTCGTCTATAACTGTTTGCATATTAGCCGGTACTACCGGTAAATTAAATCTTCTGCCGCCAAATTCGATCGTTGTATCACATTCAGTTCTACTTTTTACTATACTTTTGTTGGGGATAAGTTGGATATCTTCATAATCAAAAACTTTCATCTTTTCCTTAACCTCTTTCTTTCATAGCTCTAATTTTTAGGCTGTTGCTTGTTTTTTTAGCAACGATCAATAACACGAACAATATTACTTGTTCATTTATTGATATTTCGTCCCTAAGACAATTTACACTATATTAACCGGTTTGTCAAAGATGTTTATCCTTTTTTATGAAATCTCAAAAAAAGAAATCGCTTTATCTTTTTCATCACCTTAAAACGATAAAACAAATAAGCTGACACCTCAAAAGAGGGTTCAGCTTATTTCATCATTTTTTACTGTTTTAATTTCTCTATTCCTTCTTAGCGTAAACGTACTTGGAACAGGGTCAAATCCTCCCTTAATAAAAGGATGACACCTTAAAATACGAGCTGTGCCCATAATGGTCCCTTTAATCGCACCATGTTTCTCAATAGCTTCAATGCCATAATGTGAGCAAGTTGGGTAATAGCGGCAACTTGGCTGAAATAAAGGTGAAATGGCTTTTTGATAGCCTTTGATACCAGTAATTAATACTTTTTTCATAGTCTACCCCCTATCAGAATACAGTATAGCTATAGGTTTACTTTTTGTAAAGTATCTCGTTTGTTTAATCGATTGCCCTGCGAAATTCGATAAGGTGAATTGCATTCGTATTTAATAAAGCGTAAAAAGACCACTCTTCATTTAAATACTCATCTTTAATATCCAGCGACGGGCTGATCGATTGAACGATATGATCCATCAATTCGTGGTCAATACCGTATTTACTATTTAAATTCCACCACTTAGGATACAATCCTCCATTATCACGATCAAATTTTAATGTGCGAATTTGATAATTACCTGGTTTTATCCCTGTTAAATAGATATGCAATTCTTTACTTCTATTTTTTACAAATAATTCATCTATTGAGTAACGTGGGCTGAATTGTCGCTCATTAAAAATAATTAGCTGATAACCATCTTCATTTTCAGTCATGATGTAGTCGGTCCCTCGGGCTGTAACATTCCCTCGTAACCGTTCCTTGAACCGCATAGTATAAAAAGTGGGGTGTTTTTCATTAAAGAAATGAAATAATTCTAAATTATCAACTAAATTATTCGAGCAACCTTGCACGCGCTCATGAATTTCGTTGTTGATCCAAAATCCTATACCTTCTATTTCACCTTCTAATTCCAGAACCTTTTTCAAAATCAAAGCTCCTCTAAAGAAAGTTCCGTTTATATAACGAGTATTACCGGTTAAAATATTCCAATTAATTAGAAACATTGGTCTTTCCATTTGATGCTGTTGCAAAAAAAGTTTGATTTTTTTTGTTTTATCTCTAATATAGCGATGACTTTTAGCGAATTCTTCCACATTAATATCATTAAAATTGATTATTTCATTTTGATCTGTTTCATAACCTATAAATTCGATTTTATTAGCATGTGTAATTTGCCATTGTTGATTTTCTGGAAGCTGTTCGTGTTTTTCATCGAATGGAAAAAAGGTTCCTACTTTCATTTTTTCTGACTTGTGTTTAATCACTTGCCAAACTTTTAGGTAGATTCGTTCCAATTCGGTTGATGTAACAGTCGCATCTTCTTTACTATAAAATAAAATTTGCCATTTTTCTACAAAATCACGCCCAAAGACTTGAAGCGCATGCTGAATAAATTGATCAATTTTTTTAATGTAATAGTCTTCATTCTGACTAATTTGCTCGTATTCTAACTTTAAAAACAAATAAATTCCTTGCTCTTTTAAAAACTGTAAAACAATATCAGAATTGGCATATATAGGCGAACTAACCGATATTTCTGTTAGCTCAGACTCTTTTACCGGTACTATTTCTTCAAAAAATTTTTGAATCCCTACAAAGTCCACACGTAATTGTTGTTTAGCTAAAATCAACTGTTTTTTTACATTCTCATTTAATAATTCTTTTAGTTCACCAATAAATACGATATGTTTTTCACGTTTTAATTCTTCTTTTTCATTGCTGTTCAAAATGATCCTACGTTCTTCAAGATGTTCCTCATCGATAGAGTAGCTCTGATCGACACCTACATCTAAATAACTAGCTAACCGATCTAAAATAGCAGGAGAATCAAGAACTGTTTTGGCTTCAACTTTATTTATCAATGCTTCATGTTGTTCTAATTGTTCATGTTGATGTTCTTTCCGATACTGAGCAGGAGTTTGTTGATAAACCGTTTTAAAAACAACTGTATAGTTCTTAGCAGTTGAAAATCCATTTTTCATCGCTATTTGAAATAGATTATCTGATGTATACAATAAATCATCTAAGCTATGCTTTATACGGACCCGATTTAAATAATTTAAAAAGCCCATACCTGTCATTTGCTTGAAATAACGAGATAAATAAGAAGAAGACAAACTTTCATATTCTGCTAGCTCGGACAAAGTCAGCGGTTCTTCATAGCGTTGTTCGATCAACTGGATGATGCGTTCAATTCGTTCATCGCTCGTGTCTATACCTTTCCAATGTCGCGCTTCTTTTTTGAAAAAACGAGTCATCATTAACATGATTTGGTACAAATTACTTCGAATTTCTAATGTATTTCCTTCTTCTTTCCTCGAATCGGCAATCATGATTTCAGCTACTAAATGTCTTAATTGAGCAAGTATGCCTTCTCTGCCAGGATCAAGCTCTTCTGAAAAGCAGCCAAAATCATATTGAAAGTATTCTTTATAATGGGTCACAAAAAAATGACTAGAAATACTAAGTGAAATAATGCAATTATCTTCACTTCCTATTACAGAATAATTATTTGTCCGATTTACAACTAAAAGATCACTTTCTTCCATTTTATAATTACGTCCACCAAATGAAATAGTTGCTGATCCTTTAATGACAAATAAAATTCTTGTCCCATAATACCGTTGAGGAGCAGAATAACGGACATTTTCCATTTTAATGTCATAGTCTGCTGCACTTTCTTTTTTCAAATTCATTACTCCTCTTTTTTTCTCCCATTATACCTGTTTTGACTCAAAAATCGATACCTTAATTCCTATTAAATAGAAAGACAGCTCTATTTACGAAGTGCTCACTTCAGAGTAGACGTTTAAAAATAAATCTACTTCAATAGAGCCCCTCCTAACACAGCTGCCTTTTTTTGGTAATACTTTTACTCACTCCAATTGCGTGGACTCCATAAGGTACCATCCAATTCGCCTTCCATTTGTCTAATTCGTTCAATTTGCTCGTTAATTAACTCTTTCACTGCAGCTAATAATGCTTTTTGTTTATAATCACGACTAGCTTGTCTTAATCGTTCTAGTTCTTGTAGCAACCATTCTTTTTGTTCCACTTTATTACCACCTTTAACTAACCTAATTCATCTGATCCAAAACGATTTTCAATTCATCGATCGTATCACGATTTTCTTCAATAAATTCAATTGCTTGATTTAGTACAAACTGATTTCCATCATTTAGTTTACTTGAATCTGTCGATTTTAGTTCTTCAATAAACCACTTTTCTCGAACTGCTAAACTATCCTCTTTTTCACGAGTTAAATACTGTTGGTAACGTATCAATAAATTCATTTTTTGATTTTCCGTTAAATAACTAAATTGAAAAATAGGAAGCATTTTAAGAAACTCCATGCCTGTCTTAAGAGCCATCGCTTGAAAAGGTTTCATCAGTTCATCGATGCTGAATCCTTCACGTCCTCCAGGTTGGTATTCTTCTTTTCTTACACCTATACTTATCACTAACCCAAATTCTTTTCCTACGAGTGCTTTTCCTTTTTTACCATATGCAAAACCATCTGCCAGTACATCGTCTTGCCATTTTTTTAATAATGCAGGAGCACTATACCAATAAAATGGGAACTGAAAAACGATTCGATCATATTCCTTTAATAAATTTTGTTCCTTTTTTACGTCTATATTGAAATCAGGGTAGATAGATTCCAAATGATGGACGGTTATGTCCTTGTTTTCAGGAATAGAGCTCAACAAATATTGCTGACTTCCGGATTCCATTATCTCGGGATGAGATATAATCACTAATGTTTTCAATCTATACCTCCATTTTGTAGCGTGCTTTGTTAAAATTAATCTTTAAAATATTCTAACATATCTTCTTTAACAACAGATAACAAAGGAAGCTTTTGAATCGAGACCAATTCTATATCTAAGGTTGTTAGCATTTTTTCTAAATAAGCAGCAATTTTAAAATGGCGATCAGCATCTATCACGATCTTTGGCGGTCTTCCATTTTGTGCCAATATAAGCTGAATCACAATACGTTGGATTTTTTCAACATCTCTTGGTTCAATAAATTCACTACAGATAATTTCTCCATCTTTAGTATCTGCAACAATTAATAGACTAGGAAACATAGGGCGTCCCCCACCTTCTGGAACAACAGGTACTTCAACAAAATCGATGTCTAATTCCCAAACGGTATTTTTCATTTTTTGACCACGTGCTCGCTTCATCTCAAATTCTGTTAGTTTGATAGGGGCATAGTCTGTCTCATCATCTAATATGCCTTCTAAAATAGTTTCGGGCACCACATAAAGACCATCTTCATATAAGCCATCTTTTTTATACGTACGCATTAAAATTTTATAAATTGCTTGCTCTTTTTCATATAATTGTAAAGAGTTGCGAAAATCATTTGCTGTTTCTAGCAACTTTTCAAAAACATCTACCAGAAAAGGCACCTCATCCTCAGCTATCGTAAAAGGATAATAGCCTGGTTTATAATCTGTAAATACCGGCCAAGCTTTTTTACCCCTAAACGTTATGCCACTAGCTTTTATTTTCCTATACTCTTCCTTTGGAATCTCTTGACGGTCTTCAAATTTTAAAGAAATACATTTCTGGGTTTGAAGCATCTCCATTACTGAACTAAATTCGCGAGACTCGGCTCGTTTACTGGTTTCAAAAAAATAAGAAAGTTCTTCTAGATTACGATAAATTAAGATTCCAACGTTTTGTTCTGCTTTCCCTAAAATTGAAATAAAAATTGGATCTTCACGATTGGGTAACTGTATACCAATGATATCATTATCCCAATAATCTTCCCAAAAGTTAGCTTGATAAAGCTTTTTCACAAGTGAATACAACTGTATTTGATTGTTCATCGTCCGCTCTCCTCTCGCCTTCAAACTATCATTTAAACTGATTTTATTCATATCTATCTTTCATACTTACAGTATACCAAACCAACAAGCAACCGACCTTTATTTTTTTATTTTTAAATCGCTAAAGTATAAATATGTAGCAGCTTCACTCCTTCAATTTTTCAGAAAAAGAATTTTTTATTCCCTAGCTTACTTATTTCAACTCAATAACCTGTTGTATTTGTTCTTTATATAAAAAACGGTTACAATAGTATTGTACTCAATTAAAAATCACTCAGGGGGTCTGGAAAAATGAAAAAAATCATCAATGATCCATCGAATATCTTAGATGAAATGTTAAACGGTTTAGTCTTTGCATATGAAGATTTAGTTGAACGATTACCCGAGACGTCTGTTATTCATCGTAAAGTTGAGCATTCTGGAAAAGTTGGTTTAGTCAGCGGCGGCGGAAGCGGACACGAACCAGCTCATGCCGGTTTTGTTGGAAAAGGGATGCTTTCAGCCGCTGTATGTGGTGAAGTATTTACATCACCTACTCCTGACCAAATTCTAGAAGGTATTAAAGCTAGTGATGAAGGAAAAGGTGTATTTTTAATTATAAAAAATTACTCTGGCGATGTTATGAATTTTGACATGGCAAAAGAATTAGCCGAAATGGAAGATATTGAAGTTGACTATGTCATAGTAGATGATGATATTGCCGTTGAAGATAGCACATATACTGCTGGAAAACGCGGTATAGCAGGAACCGTTTTAGTCCACAAGATATTAGGTGCTGCTGCTGAAAAAGGCTTATCTTTAAAAGAAATCAAAACATTAGCAGACAAACTCATCCCAGCTGTAAAATCCTTAGGTGTTGCTTTAAATCCTGCAACAGTACCAGAAGTTGGCAAACCAGGTTTTGAATTAGAAGCGGACGAAATCGAGTTTGGCGTAGGTATTCACGGCGAACCAGGTTACCGTAGAGAAAAACTTCAACCGTCTGCTGCCTTAGCTCAAGAACTTGTGACTAAATTAAAAAAAGAATTCCAATGGAAAAAAGGAGACTCTTTTGCCATTTTAGTTAACGGCATGGGCGGTACTCCGTTGATGGAACAATTTATTTTTATGAATGATGTGAAGCAATTGTTGGCAGATGAAGGGATAACGTTAGCCTTTAGAAAAGTTGGCGACTACATGACTTCGATTGATATGGAAGGCCTATCTCTTACTTTGGTTAAACTAGAAGACTCTAGCTGGTTAGAGTACTTAAATACACCTGTCATAACTATTGCTTGGTAAAGAAAGGATGATTGACTATTATGTTGACTCAAGATACAGTAAAAAAATGGCTCGAACTTTTTATTGAACAACTTTTAGAAAATAAAGCTTATCTTAGCGAATTAGATACCGCAATTGGTGATGGAGATCATGGGAATAACCTTGCTAGAGGAGCTAACGCATTAACTGAGGAATTACAAAAGAAAAATCCTGAAACATTAACCGATCTTCTAAAACTAACTGGAATGACTTTGGTCAGTAAAGTTGGTGGCGCTTCTGGCCCTCTTCTCGGTTCTGCTTTCATTAGCATGGCTAAGGCTAGCAAAGACAGTGATGACTTAGCACTAGTTTTAGAAGCTGGACTAGAAGGCATTCAAAAGCGTGGCAAGGCTGTAGCAGGTGAAAAAACAATGGTCGATGAATGGATCCCTGTTGTCGATGCCGTTAAAGCTCGCAAGTTAACTGTTGCGTTGATTGATGAGTCTCTTGAAAAAACTAAAAACATGAAAGCAACTAAAGGACGTGCTTCTTATTTAGGCGAACGTTCTATCGGTCACATTGATCCAGGTGCTATGTCTAGCAGCTATTTATTCAAAACAATGATAGAAGCAGGTGTCTATGATGAATAAAAAATATGGTGTGTTGCTTGTTTCTCACGTAACCGAAATTGCTGACGGCTTGGCTAAATTAATCAGCGAAGTAGCGAAAGATGTCACAGTAAAAAGTGCTGGCGGTACGCCCGAGGGTGGAATTGGAACAAGTTTTGATAAAATTGAAGAAGCCTTATCTTCGTTCGAAGAAGAAACTGTTCTTGCTTTTTATGATTTAGGTAGTGCTAAAATGAATCTGGAACTAGCTACTGAAACTTCTGATAAAACGGTTCATTTATACGATACTGCCTTTATTGAAAGTGCTTATACTGCAGCAGCTTTATTACAGGCAGAAGCACCCATCGAAGCTATTGAAGAGCAATTAAAGACATTAAAAATAAAATAAAATTATTATAATTTAGAAATCACTCTCTATAATTGAGAGTGATTTTTTTCATTCTAACTTAGAAGATTATCTATTTATTATTTTCATGTAATTCTCATAAAAATTTCTCTTACACATCTTACTTGATTTATGTATACTTGATTTTAGAAACCAGAAAAGGAGTTTTTACTATCAAAGAAGTTAAAGAAAACAGATTGCCTCAAAACGGCAAAGAAGGAATGTTATACGGTATCATTATTTGTTCAATAACTGTCCTGATTATGAGTACAGTAAACATTAGTCTAGAATTTGGAAAGCTTGATACACAAGTACTTATGATTATCCTTAAGTCTTTCCCAATCATTTTGATTATTGCCATGTTATTAGAAGTACTCGTTTTTGGGCGGATTTCTGAAAAATTAGTTCACATTTTTTCTAATGATACTGATGGATTTAATGCAAAAATATTATTTAATATTCTTTTTACTGTACTTGGTATGTCTCTGACTATGACAGTAATTGGCACTATGATTGGTAAAGGTTTCAACCTAGCTTCATTCGAGGCATTATCACATTGGCCTAGAAATTTTTCTATTGCTTTATTTTGCGAACTTTTAATTGCTCAACCACCTGCAAGGTTCGTTATGAAAAAAATACATTTACGCCAAGAAAGTAAATTGACTGTGGAAGATCATTCTTCAATAGATTTCGATTGAAACTTCTACTTTCAAAACAAAAGAGTCTATTCCGGTAGTGACCCCCAAAAGTTAGAGTAAAATCTAAACTTTTGGGGGTTATTTTTATGACAAAATATAGTGAAGAATTTAAGTTACAAGTTGTTCAAGAGTATCTAAATGGCCCTTTGGGCTTTCAATTACTAGCGAAGAAATATGCTCTTTCCTCTACAACTCCACTTAATAATTGAGTAAAGGCATACCGAGAATTTGGTTTGGACGGTTTAAAAAGGAAACAGACGAAAGCAACTTACTCTGTTCAATTTAAGGTGGATGTAATACACTTTATAAAACAGACAGGCACTTCTTATTCAGATACAGCCATTACCTTCGGCATGAATAATCCTTCCCTCATCGCAAATTGGAATCAAACTTTCCAAGGCAAGGGAATTGAAGGCCTAAAACCACACCCAAAGGGGCGTCCTTCAATGACTAAAAAATCAAAAAAACAGCAACTGAAACCAGCCACATCAGCAGATCTTTCTAGACAAGAATTAGAACGAGAAATTGAACTACTGAAATTGGAGAATGCCTATTTAAAAAAGTTGAAAGCTTTTCAGAAGAATCCCGATGTCTTTCTCGAAAAGCACAAGCAGCAGTGGCAGACGAACTTAAAGAAGAAGGATTCAAACTAAAAGATATCCTTCTGGTGGTGGGTATTCCAGAGTCAACCTATCACTATTACGTAAAGCAATTAAAAAAAATAGATAGTAATCAGCGACTAAAAGAACAGATTGAACAACTTTTCTTTCAGTTCAAAGAGCGATTTGGGTACAAACGCATTACAAATGAACTGAAGAAACTAGGTTATAGTGGTGTCAACCACAAGAAAGTTTATCGTCTCATGAAAGAAATGGGTTTGAAATGTGTTAAATTTATGCGGAAATCCCGGAAATATAACTCTTATAAAGGAAAAGTAGGCACTATTGCCAAGAATAAGTTAAATAGACGCTTCTCTACATCCATCACTTTACAGAAGCTCGTCACCGACGTGACAGAGTTTAAATGTACAGGCGAAGAAAAGCTCTACCTTAGTCCTATTCTAGATCTATGTAATAGTGAAGTAATAGCTTATGGAATAAATAAACGACCTATCCTGGACTTGGTGATGAAACCTTTGGAAGAAGCCGTCGGCATCCTTAAAGAACACGCCACGGTTCGTACCACTCTTCATTCTGATCAAGGTTGGCAGTATCAGCATAATCATTGGATCAAAACACTAAAGAAAAACAACGTTTTTCAGAGTATGTCTCGCAAGGCGACTTGTGCAGATAATGCGACAATGGAAAATTTCTTCGGCATCCTAAAACAAGAAATGTATCATGGGGAGAAATTAGTCAGTTATGAGGAATTGAAATCAAGAATTGAAGAATATATCGAATGGTATAATCATGTTCGATCAAAAGCAAAATTGGCTGGCTTAAGTCCGGTCGAATACCGAACTCAAACCAGCCAATCAGCTGCATATTAAAAACTCTAACTTTTAGGGGTCAGCACCTCCATCAAAACGGAATAGACTCTTTTGTTTTCTCTACATGTTCGAACGTACTTCGAATTATTTGTTTTTTCTTTTAGGTCTATGTTTGAAAACCCTTGTAGCTTCTACAGCTGATTGCCAGCCGGCATACAAGTCTTCACGTTCTTCTTCTTCCATATTTGGTTCAAAAGTAGCATCTTTTTCCCAATATTTTTTGATTTCATCTTGGTTTTTCCAAAATCCTGTTGCTAATCCAGCAAGATAAGCAGCTCCTAACGCTGTTGTTTCACTGATCTTAGAACGTTCGATTTTAGTATCCAAAATATCTGATTGAAATTGCATCAAGAAGTCATTTTTCGATGCTCCTCCATCAACACGTAATGTTTTAATTGGGATTCCAGAATCTTTATTCATTGTATCTACAACATCTTTTGTTTGGTAAGCTAAAGACTCAAGCGTTGCTCTGATAAAATGTTCTTTAGTTGTCCCACGTGTTATGCCAAAAACAGCTCCACGAGCATCTTGATCCCAATATGGCGCACCTAAACCTGTAAATGCCGGTACTACATAAACATTTTCTGTTGAGTCTACTCTTTTAGCATATTTTTCTGATTCAGGAGCACTTCTAAACATTCTCATACCATCTCTTAGCCATTGAAGTGCTGATCCAGCAACAAAAATACTTCCTTCCAAAGCGTACGTGATTTCACCGTTGATACCGTAAGCAATGGATGTAAGTAAACCATTATCTGACTTGATTGGTTCTTTTCCGGTATTCATAATAATAAATGCACCCGTACCATAAGTATTTTTAACCATACCCTTTTCGTATCCTACTTGACCAAATAAAGCTGCTTGTTGATCCCCAGCCATACCAGCTATTGGGATTTGTCCACCGTAAAAATGCTCTGGGCTTGTTTTTCCATAAATTTCAGAAGAAGATCTAACTTCCGGCAACATCTCTTTGGGAATATCTAATAATGCGAGAATATCTTTATCCCATTTAAGATCATAAATATTGAACAACATTGTCCGACTTGCATTTGAATAGTCTGTAACATGCGCTTTTCCATCTGTTAATTTCCAAACTAACCAAGTATCAATTGTTCCAAATAGTAATTCGCCTTTTTTAGCACGTTCTCTTGAACCTTCAACATGATCTAAAATATATTTGACTTTAGTTGCTGAGAAATATGAATCGATAACTAGACCTGTTTTATCTTTAATTAATTTTGTATGTCCATCTTGTTTAAGTTGATCTGAAATATCATTCGTTTGTTTTGATTGCCATACAATTGCACGATGAATTGGTCTACCCGTTTCTTTATCCCAAACAACAGTTGTTTCACGTTGGTTGGTGATCCCAATACTATCAATATCAGTTGGTTTTAATCCTGATTCGATTAAAGCTCCTGCAATAACAGATAAAACCGAAATCCAAATTTCGTTGGCATCATGTTCTACCCAACCTGGCTGAGGAAAATATTGTGTGAATTCTTTTTGAGAACTCCATTTAGGATTTCCTGCTTTATCAAATATTATTGCTCTAGAACTAGTAGTGCCTTGATCAATCGACATAATATATTCTTTTGTCATTTTGTTCCCTCCCATAATATAATACGCTTTCAAGCGTTGTTCCCTTAATGTACAGCTAAAAAAACTTGTTGTAAAGTGTTTACCATCCATATCAAGAAATATTTGCAAACGCTTTCTTTATGTGTTTTTTTAAGCTACTTATTACCTCATTTATGTTTGTTAATAATCTACTATTTTTAACAGTTTATTGTTATTTAAAAGAAGCTATGAGAAAATTATTTGAGTATTATTTTTTTGAATACCCTTCTATTATTTTAAAAAAAATGAAAATTAAAAGATATTTCTATCCTCTAATTCCCATTTTTTATTCGCTACTTATTCTTCTGCTATCCATGTCCATTTGTAACTATCAGGACCAAAAACACGTTTATAATAATCTTTAACATTCGGATTCAGTAAATAAGAATCTGCTGATTGGTATAAAGGTGCCAAAGCTGCATCCTCACCTAAAGCCACATTTTCAATTTCTACTAGTTTTTCCCAACGTGCTTCATCATCATCATAAGTTGCCTTTGCTTTATCCACTAAAGCATCTACATCTGGGTTCGAATAATTCATTCGGTTGATGTCTGTGTCAAAACGTTCTACATAATTGATTGGATCTGCAAAGTCAGCAATCCATGAATTAACAGCCATATCATAGGTTCCTTCACGTACGGTTTCCAATTTCATACTAAATGGCATACTTCTCAACTTGACTGTCAAACCCGGTAGATTATTTTGCAATTGATCCTGCAAATATTCTGCCAATCGTTTTGAATCTTCTGTGTCTGAGGTAATTAATTCTAATTCAATACTATCTGTACCTAATTCTGATAGTCCCGTTTCCCAAGATTCTTCAGCTTTTTCTAAGTCATAAGGCAATACATTCCCTGCATCTTCCCGATAATCTGCATCTGTTGTTGGATTACTTGCTAACCCAGCTGGAACAAATCCATCAATAGGCTCTGATCCATCTTGTAAGACACTCTTCGTATAGCCTTCTTTATCAATAGCAGAGGCAATAGCTAAGCGAATATTTTTGTTACTTAGTTCCGTTGTCTCATCGTTATTCAAGTTATTCATTTCAATATAAAACGTTGTCGCATTTAATGATGAATGAAAATTAGGATCTTCGGTGTATTGAGAGACAGAACTTCCTGATAAGAAGGCAATATCTGTATCATTATTTTCATACAAATTTAACTCGGTAGTAACTTCTTTGATTACATCAACCGTTATCGTATCTAAAATAACTGATTCAGCATCCCAATACTCTTCATTTTTTTCAAATGTCCATCCCACGCTACTTGCTTGATCCCATCCTTCTAATACAAAAGGACCATTATAAATTAAATTCTCATTTGTACTTCCATACTCATCACCTTGTTCTTGGGCAAAAGCTTTATTTTGAGGAAAGAAAAACGGCAAGGTCAATAACTGATCAAAATAAGGTGTCGGTTGCATCAATGTGATTTCTAGAGTGTTATCATTAACGGCTTTAATACCTAACTCGGTTGGATCCAATTCATCATTAATAATTTCTGTAGCATTTTGAATTAATCCGTCAAACATATATGCGTATCCACTTGCTGTTTCAGGTGCCACAACTTTTTGCCAGGCATAGACAAAATCATCTGCTGTAACAGCTTCTCCATTAGACCAAACGGCATCTTCACGGATCTCAAAAGTATACGTTTTCCCATCTTCACTGATTGTAGGTTCTTTGGCTGCCACACCTAGAACGGGCTCAGAATCTGGTCCTAAAACATACAATCCTTCAAAAACATTATTCATAACAGTAAAACTCGTTAAATCAGTTGCTAAAGCTGTATCCATAGAAGGAATTTCAGAGGAAGCTGTTAAGCGTAATTCTTGCGTATCCGCTAAATTATTTTCACCATCAGCAGAAGAACTTACAGTTGTAGATCCTTCAGAATCCCCACTTCCACATGCTGTTAATAACACCGCCAAACTAAGTATACCCAACCCTTTTATCTGATTTTTCATTTTTTTCACCCTCTCATTTTTATTTCTTTTAAAAAAAACGCCTCACAGCACATAACTCTTTTTGATAGTTTGTTCCTTCAAGTTTAGTGATCATTACTTTTGATCCAGGAGTTTGTGAATGGATCATTTGATCATTCCCTAAATATAATCCTACATGGTGAACTGCTCCATTGCCTTCTTGATAAGCAAAAAACAATAAATCTCCTGGAATTGCTTCGTTATAAGTGTGGACTTCCCCTTCAAATACTTGCTCTTGAGCATCTCGGCTCAACCAAATACCAAATGTCCGAAACAATGTATAAACAAATCCAGAACAATCAAATCCGGCTGCACTTGTTCCTGCCCACACGTATCTTAAATCTAAGAAAGATTTTGCGTTATCGATCATTTGCTCAACAGCGTCTTCTGGTAAGTCCCCAATTATACGTGCGTCTCTTTTGGCTATGAAGCCAATTCCCTCTGGTGTGAGCACTTTATATTGTTCAGACATATCTTCTAATACAGCTAAGATGGTACCAATAGAAACAACTAGAGAAATTTTTGTCTCATCTATGAAACTAATTTTTGCCGTTGGTTGACTAACCGCAAGCTGTTTTAATGTTTCTGACCAGTCAGCTGGAATAGCGATAAGGTCTTTAGCTATTACCCAGCCCGGATATCCACTAGAATCATTTTTATAAGCTTGTTTCGGAACCGTTACTCTGGCATATTCTCCTACAATTTCAAGTACTTCAACAACGTCACCGTAAAGCAGTTCAGAATCCACTAAACGATCCTCGTAGAGTTTTAGTGCTTCTTCATCTGATAAAACATAGAAATTTTCTTTTCTATTTTGTGCTAACAGTTTCTCCTGGATAGGATGGTTTTCATTTTTTGACCATAGAAAAGTTGTTGTGGTATTGACCATATTTTTCATTTAGCTGTGCTCCTTTTATCATCAATTTTTTAACTTTAATCAGAAATAAAAATGATGATCAGTCCATATCTGTTAAAAATTCAAATGCTAATTTCCCCATCTCTTCCATCCATTCTATTGCCTTCGCTTCTTCCTTCACATCTTTATTTAATGTAGCAATAAAGACAATTCGCTCTTTATATCTAAACAATGCAACATCGTGCCGGATTCTATTATCTTCACCAGTTTTATTTAGCATTTCTAAATCAGGAATCGTTCTTTCATCCAAATAACCTGGCAGTCCCGTTCGAAACTGTTGCAGTAAAAAAGGCTTTTCTATTTGATTTTTTACTGTTGGATAGGTGTTTCCCAGCTCAATGATGTCTTTTAAAATCTCAACCGCTCCTCGTGGCGAGATTTCGTTAACTAAGCCCGATTCATAATCCATCAAGTATCGCCTTAAGGCTACTCTTTCATGCCATTTTTTTGTTTTTATCCATGCCTGTAAATTTTCTAAACCTGCATACTGAATCAACTGGTTTGTAGCCTCATTATCAGAAACGGCAATCATCAATTGTAGAAGTTCTTCAATACTCCATTCCTCAATAGAAGTCAGAATATGTAAGACTCCAGATCCATTTGCACGGCTTGTCTTTGAAACGTTCATTTTGTGCATCAGATTAACGTTTCCTTGAATGGCTTGCTCGTAATAATAAAGATAGATTGGGAGCTTGATGATGCTCGCAGCAGGAAATAACTCTTCTTCATTTTTACCAACTAATTTTTGCGTTTCATCATGAATATAGATTCCACTTTCAATAAAAGGTGCAAATTTAGGTTCTAAAACGTGTAGTTCCTTATCCCACTCCATTTTCACCCTCATTTCTTTTTTTATTTTTACAATAAAAAAACACATCGAAAACTCATTTCCTTGTTATCTTAATTTAATTATATAGAATTTGGTCATCCATCGCAACAAGTATGAACATCGCTTACATTCTAACTATTCCTTATCTCATCTACTGCACTCGTTTAGCTACTATAAAATATTTGCTACCAATTGATTCCTTAGATAAGAAAAAGCAGGTGTACGTTTCAATTTATTTTTTTATACGGTGTCAGAAAACAGACCTAATTGACAATTTCAAATCAAAAAAGGGCGCTGAGATTTTCATCTCAACACCCTTTTTATCTTTAAATGTAATACAAATTTTCTGATGGGTAAAATGGATCACATGTGATATCTAATCCTAATTTACGAAGCGTTTGTTCATCATCTTTATTCAACATCACCGTTGAGTGTGCTTGAACATCTTGTAACTCCGATAATTTATTGTAGGCTAATTGAGCTGTTGGGTTAGTGACTGCGCTTATCGCAAGGGCAATCAGAACTTCATTTGCATTCAACGCTGCCATTTTACTATGAAGATCCTTCACTTTAAGTTTTTGGATCGTTTCTAGAATATTTGGAGATAATAAATGAATTTCATCTGAAATATGAGCCAAAACCTTAATTGAATTTAAAATAGCTGCAGAACAAGAATCCATTAGAGCAGTTGTTCTACCCGTTACAAGTTGACCATCAGGCAATTCAAACGCAATAACTGCTGGCATATCAGTCACTTCTGAATGTTCTCTTATGTGCTCAGCGTATTTACGAGCTGGAGCGACTGGCACTCTATCTTCTTTTTTTAGTTCGACTTCTTCCATGATCAATTTCATGTGATTTAGAATTTCTTCATCAATCAGCCCTTTTTTAAAATCACACTCCGTCAAAAAGCTTCTGCGGATGATTTCTTGCTTAGAGGCTTCTTTGATAACTTCATCATCAATAATACCAAATCCTACACGGTTAACTCCCATATCTGTTGGAGATTGATAGACAGATTCTTTTCCAGTAATTTTTTCAATGATTTTTTTAATCACTGGGAATGTTTCAAGATCACGATTGTAATTGATTGCGACTTGATTGTATTTTTCAAAGTGGAAATTATCAATCATATTCACATCTTTTAAATCTACCGTGGCTGCTTCATAAGCAATATTAAGTGGGTGTTTTAATGGCACATTCCAAACTGGAAAAGTTTCAAATTTTGAATACCCAGCTGTTTTCCCTTGGTGGCGCTCATGATAAAGTTGATTCAAACATGTTGCCAATTTCCCACTTCCAGGACCTGGCGCTGTGACAACAACAATTGGTTTCGTTGTTGGAATATAGTCATTTTTTGCAAATCCTTCTTCACTTACAATCGTATCGATAGCTGATGGATATCCCTCAATTGCAGCATGCGTAAATACTTTAATGTCTCTTCTTTCTAGCTTATTAATAAAGAGGTTTGTAGAAGGCTGGCCATTATAGCGAGTGATTACTACACTGTTTACTTCTAGACCATATCCTCTTAGTTCATCAATCAATCTTAAAACATCCATATCGTAAGTAATACCATAATCGCCGCGAATTTTATTGCGTTCGATATCTCCAGCGTACACACAAATAATGATTTCAGCCTGATCTTTTAGTTTTTGCAATAATTTGATTTTGGCATTCTCATCAAATCCTGGCAATACACGCTTAGCATGCTTATCTCCAATAAGTTTTCCACCAAATTCAAGATACAATTTATCGTAATCATTTACTCGTTCAAGAATATATTTTGACTGTTCTTCAATGTATTTTTGTGGATCGAACCCTACTTTTTTAATATGCTTTCCTCCTATATATTTACTTATATGTTGCCTAAATTTAATACTTTATTTTTACATCCTTTTCAATTATAGGGGTTTATTTTTTATAATCAATATATTTTCTCTATGAAATTTTTAATCCTATTAAAAAACACTGAACTAAACTTCAGCAATCAAAAGCGAAAGTTTAATCCAGTGTTTTCTAATTTTAAAGATACTATTTCTTACTATTCAATTAAAGAATCGTTTCAACAGTAAGCACTCCTAAAGACTTTTTGAAAAAATAACAGTAATGTTCAGCTGCTTGTTTCAACCGATTTTTTGAAATAAAAATCGTCGGTACCAATTGGATTGTCAGATCGATACTTGCTGCTTGATGAACAGGTTTCCAACTGCCGACTACCTGTCCATTTTCAATTAGAGGGAAAAAGAAACCACTTTTTTGTGGATCTATTTTTGAATAAACTTCTGCAGAGAAGACATCCGTTCGGTCTTTATAGCCTATTAAGTATTCATCAAGACTGGGAAGTAAAGTGAGATTTAAAACTTTCTCGGATTTAATTACCTGTCGATCTATGGGCAACCAATATTCTTTTTTATTTCTACTTTCTGTAAACAATTCATTATCTGCTAACTGCATTCCTTTTTTAGCCTTAGCTATCGTTAAACCGGCCCACCAAGCAAAATCATGAACAGTAGCGGGTCCATGACTCGTTACATAACGGATAGCTAATTTTTTTAAGGCTTTTTCTTGAGAGAGTAAATTCCCTTTTGGCATCCAGTCTTCAATCAATAGAAAGGTTTGCTGCTTGCCTTTCATCGGTCCAATAAAAATCATGCCACTTTGAGCTGCGTACCACAAGATATGGTACAATCGTTGATTACTTGTATCAATATCTGCGTTTTCAAGTACCGTTCGTATTTCTGGTCTCGTTAATTGTTGTTGTTTTTTTAACGCCAAGTAAAGAATTTCTTTAGCTTGATTTAACTGATGTACCGTTAAACCTGTATTTTTTTCTACATGACCTAAATGTTTGTTTATCATGCTTTCAGATGAAAGTTCAATCATCCATGAAACATCCTGAATAGAAACAAAATGAATGGTATGACGCATGATCCATGTTCGAATAATTTTTTTCTCGAAAATAGCTTGCTCCACTTCTGATATGGTGCTCCCCGGTGTCCTCAGTCCAATAGCCCATAAAGCCATCTTATAGTCTTGTGCTTGAACGGCACCCATCCATTCTACCGTTTCTTCAGCTGATTGAAAATGTTCTCCTTCAATTCGTTGAGTATACAAACGTTGGTAAGGAATACTGGTTACATCCATATCATCACACTCCCTGATTCGATTAAATCATGAGCCTAGTTTTTTTGCTTCTAAATAATTAGAGCTAGTAATTTGGATCAACGGATTATTCGCGCCAAGCTATAGCTAAACCTTTCAAAAAGTTTCTAGCGTATCGATCGCCACATTCTTTGTAATTTCGATGCCCTTCTTTTCTAAAGACCGCGCTTAATTCACTTTTTGATATTTGAACGCCCGCATTTCCTAAAATACCTAACATATCTTCACTTGAAAGGGAAAGAGCTATTTTAATTTTTTTAAGCAACATATTATTCACATTTTCATTGGTTATCATCATTGGTACTTTTTTTTCTGGTTCATTGACGGCTGACTCTTTTTTGCCTCTTTTGAATATGATCAAACCATTTAAAAAAAATTCTAACGTTTGATTAGAGCATTTTTTCATATATTCATTTTCTTGGAAATCATTTTCTTTTGCATTATCGGCATCTTGCTTCTTTGCTTTATCCAACATTTTCTTGATGTCTTCTTTTGCTATATCTAATCCGCCTAATTTAAAAATCTCTACCATTTCTGTATCTTTGATATCTAAAGCATATCGTAGTCTTACTAATCGATCGTTGTTGTTCATATTATTTTACCCTCCAAGAGCTGTTTAAAATTTTTATCTCCCATTAGTATAAAGCTTTATTGCCCTTATTGCATCCTTTGTCCAAAGATAAGATTTATTTTATTTTCAGTAAAAAGTTATTCATTCTCTTCTTTTGGTACACCTGCCCTCAAAAGTTGGTTGTCATTAAACATAAATAACATCACAATAAGCAGCAATAGGCCAGAGACTAAGAGAAGCCATTCAATCCGAACGAGATCTGCCAGTGGGCCAAAAAAAAGCATTCCTAATGGCATCATTGCTGTAGCAATCATTGTTTCTACTCCAAATACTCTTCCTAAATAGTCTTCTGCTACTTTTTCTTGAAGCAACACAATCGTTGTTGCACTTAATAACGGTATGACCAAACCAAATAAAGCCATAACAAGAGAGTAGAACCAAAAATTAGAAATTATACCTAAAAGAACAGTGCATACTCCCATCATTAAAATAGCAAACGCAATCGAATGTATTCGATTCTTAAATCCTCCCCAAAAAGCGACCATCAGACCTCCAACAATCATGCCTGTCGAAAAGGCTACTTCGATCATCGTCAGCCTCCACACATCATTCCCAAAGGTACGTGTCACTTGTAAAGGTGTCAAGAAAGAAACTGGAGCTGCCAATAAATAGGCTAACGAGAAATAACTATATAGCTTCTTTAAAAATGCTCGATTTTTAATGTAAATAAACCCTAATTTAAGGTCAGCTAGATAAGAACTTTCTTGAACATGCACAGCTTTATTATGAGAAGGAATTTTCAAGAAAAAGGCTAAGATAATGATAGCCACTATTGCTGTAAAAACATCAATAAAGAAAATAATCTCGAGTGAAGCAAAGTTTAATAATGCCCCACTTGCCATTGGTGAAATTAGCATTGTAAGAGCTTGGATACTTCCATTGAATCCATTAACTTTAGTTAATTTATCTTCTGGTACAATTTGAGGCAATACTGCACTAACAGCCGGAATTTGAATTCCTGCGCCTAAAGCTCGAATAGCTGAAGCAACCAATAAGGCCCCTATTGAGCCTTGTCCGCTTAAAAATAAAAAAATCAAAAGTAAAGTGGAAACTGCAATGACCGCATCCGAAAGAATAATGAGTTTTTTACGATCGTAACGATCTGCCCATACTCCAGCAAAAGGTGACAAGAAGAAAGTTGGTAAAAATCCAAAAATAACGGATAACGTCATAATTACACCCGACTGCTCTCTTAAAGTGAGGTACCATGTAATTGCGTACTGGACTAGTGAAGACCCCAACAATGAAATTGTTTGACTACTCAGAAATAATATAATCATCCTTTGCCAATTTAAATTCATTTGATTTGTCGGTTGTTTCACACTATTACCTCCTAATAAGCGTGTATTCGACTACACGTTTCTGGTTCCCTTTTCTATTCATTAATAGTATACAATAGACTTTATTAAACCAGTAGTTACAGGTATTGAAATTTATCCTCATTCATAAAATTAGAGATAATTTATCAAATAAAAAAATAACAGTAAATATCCAATAGACTGCGCTTGATAATCTACTTATTTATTAATCATTTGTTGTAATTTCAATTATTTACTGCTAGAATAAGGCAAAGCAGAGTCCTTTTAAATTAATCCTGAGAGATTAAAAAGGGTAACAAGTCAATTTATGATACGATACCTGAGGTCCTTTTGCGAATATACCATTCAAAGAGGGCATTTTTTGTGCCCAAAAATAGGAGGAATCGTACATGTCAAGCAAGAAAATTATTCAAGTCGATGAAAAAGTCCCAGGAAAATTATTGGTTCCATTAAGTTTACAACATACATTTGCTATGTTTGGTGCTTCAGTATTAGTGCCTATTATCTTCGGCATTGACCCCAGCATTGTGTTATTAATGAACGGAATTTCAACTTTATTATTTATTTTTATCACCAAAGGAAAATCGCCAGCTTATCTTGGTTCAAGTTTTGCCTTTATCGGGCCAACAAGCATCATTATTGCCAATCAAGGTTTTGCATACGCACAAGGAGCTTTCGTTGTCTTAGGGATCATTGGCTGTCTTTTAGCCATATTTATCAGACGTGTAGGTACAGCATGGATCAATATCGTTCTTCCACCAGCTGCAATGGGCGCTGTCGTTGCATTAATCGGATTAGAATTAGCTGGCAACACCGTTCAAGGCGGTTCAATCGGCGCAAACTTAATGACGGATACTGCCGCATCACAGGATTTCATCGTCTTTTTCATTACTTTAGGTGTAGCTATTTTAGGTTCAGTACTGTTTAAAGGATTTTTATCTACGATTCCAATTTTAATTTCAATAGTTATTGGTTACATCTCTGCTGCTGCTTTTGGAATGGTCGACTTCACACCTTTAATGGAAACATCACTGTTTACTATGCCTCATTTTCAATGGGCAAAATTTGATGTGAATGCCATATTGACCATGCTACCAGTTCTTCTTGTCTTAACTTCTGAACATATTGGACATCAAGTCGTCACTTCAAATGTTATCGGTCGTGATTTGATAAAAGATCCAGGATTACATCGCTCTCTATTTGCTGACTATTTTGCCTCTGCTCTATCTGGTTTGATCGGTGGGGTACCAACAACCACTTACGGAGAAAACATTGGCGTTATGGCGATTACGCGTGTGTATAGTGTTCGCGTTATTGCTGGAGCAGCTATCTTCTCAATCTGTATAGCTTTTATTGGACCCTTAGCTGCATTAATTTCTACGATCCCTGGAAACGTCATCGGAGGAGTCACCTTCTTACTTTACGGAATGATCGGGACAAGCGGACTGCGTCTATTAGTTGAATCAAAAGTAGATTACAGTAAATCAAAAAATTTGATTTTAACTTCTATTGTGCTAGTTTCTGGTTTAAGCGGGCTAACTGTTAACTTTGCGGGAATTGAACTAAAAGGGATGATTCTTGCAAGTGTTGTCGGAATCGTTTTAAGTGTAGCCTTTTATTTATTTGAAAAAGCCGGCTTAATGAATGAATCAGATGAAGATTAAATACAAATAAAAAAAGCTGAGTACCCATTTCTTTCTATTATCATAATAGAAGAAATGGGTGCTCAGCTTTTTATTTAGGCTCACTAGCGATAGTTTTTAATTTATTATTCAGTTTTTCGTAGACAATTTTCATTTCTGGCTCAGAGCATGCTTCAACTGCTTCAACTAAATCCATCCATTTTATTGCACTATTTTCATCCGTTTTAACCGTTGTTTCTTCAGTTTCATTCGCTTCGATCAAATAGGTCACGTTCAAATGCAGATGTGTTGCAATTGGATTGCTTTTTTTTATATGGCTGGGAACGCCTAATATTTCTAATGAGTATATGTCTTTCAAAATTGGGAAAATACCGACTAAACCGGTTTCTTCTGTTGTTTCTTTCAGAGCCACTTCTAATAAGTCTTCATTGCCATCTGCATGCCCACCGATCCAGGACCACGATTGATAAATATTATGATACGCCATCAAGACCTTTGTACGTTCAGGATTAACGATCCAAGCTGAAGCTGTAAGATGCGCAAATTCATTTTCACGAGTCAATAAGTTATCAAAATTACTCAAATACTTTAACATCACTTCTTGTTCTTTAGCCTCTTGGAGGTCATAAGGGATGTATTGTTCAATATCATTTTTTAAATTCATAGCTGATCTCCTATGGAAAATTTTTATATATAGTATACCAGATAACTGGCTGAAGTTAGTTCTTTTAAAAATAATAATGAACGATTAGAACTCGTATAAAGTCTCTAAATCAATAATTGGTTTGACTTGCAACGATAGCCTTCTGTATAATAAGAATCGCGTGAATTTTCACGACATTATATGGTTAAAGGGGATTTCACAAAATGGATAAAGACAAATTAGGTAAAACAGTTACCTTCAAGGAAATAACTGCAAACCCTGCTCCAATTGGTTTATTAGGATTTGGAATGACTACTGTATTATTAAATCTTCATAACGCTGGATTTTTCCCAATGGATTCAATGATTTTTGCAATGGGTATTTTTTATGGTGGATTTGCACAAGTTATTGCAGGAATTATGGAGTGGAAAAAAGACAATACTTTTGGTGCTACCGCATTTACATCATATGGTTTCTTTTGGCTATCATTGATTGCAATAAATATTTTACCTACAATGGGTTTAGGCGAAGCACCTTCTAGTCAATCTATGGCTGCTTACTTATTTATGTGGGCTATTTTTACATTTGCTATGTTTATTGGAACGCTTAGAATCAATAGAGCTTTACAAGTTGTTTTTGGATCATTAGCAATTTTATTCCTTTTATTAGCTTTAGGTCATTTTACTGGTTCTGCACTTATTATAACAATTGCTGGTTATGAAGGGATCATATGTGGATTTTCAGCAATTTATGCTGCAATGGCACAAATTTTGAATGAGCTTTATGAAAAAACCGTTATGCCGATCGGTGAGGTCAAAAAATAATCAAATTAATCTGATAAAGGCCTGACAGTCATTCAAAATGACTGTTAGGCTTTTTTTGTTTACACTAAGTTAAAGAAGTTACTCTTGATCAATAAAATCAAAGAGCAGTTTATTGACTCGTTCAGGTTCTTCATGTTGTACCCAATGAGTCGCTTCTCCAAGCAATACTCCTTGACCCTTCTCACAGAATTCAAGACTTTTATTGGCCAATTCATGACCCAAAAATGGATCTTTAGCTCCCCACATCAAAAAAGTTGGGACTAAAACACTAGAAGGAACAACTGAATTAACAGGTTTCATCGCCAATGCACGATACCAATTGATCATTGATCGCATAGCACCTGGCTGAGACCATGCCGTCCGATACTTTCTTAAATCTTCTTCACTAAATGTGCCTTTTCGACTAGTGCTCACTAATGCCTTTTCTACAGCTTTCCAATTAGACATGCCAAATAATTTTTCCGGAATCCCTCTTAGTTGGAAAAACGCAATATAGGAACTTTTCAGGATTTGTAACGGATGTTTTAAGAGTTGGCTACTCATAGCTAGTTCATGTGGAGCATTGAGTACGATCAACTTGTGCAGCAACTCAGGATATGCTCTCGCTACTCGCCAAGCTACGATTCCTCCCCAGTCATGACCTACTAATACCACTTTTCCTCTTCCGGACGCTTTGATCAAACCAGCAACATCTGCTGCTAAATGATCTATTCGATAATCACTTACTTTTTTAGGTTTATCACTTAGATTGTAGCCTCTTTGATCTGGTGCCCATACTCGAAACCCTTTATTTGCCAATTCAGTCATTTGCTTGCTCCAACCATACCAAAATTCAGGAAAACCATGCAGTAAGATTACTAATTGCCCATCTTCGGGACCTTGTTGGACAACGTGCAGTTTAATTCCATTTGTTTCAACAAACTTGTGCTCTTGTATTTCCATCTCTTAAAAACCTCCTCTGCTAAGCTGATCTTAACACCTGACATATTTCCGTTTAAAACCTATTCTTCCTTTTTCTACTTGTTTTTGAATACTTTCATAAGCATTTGAAGTACTATCTTTTTTATTTTCTCGCTTGATCACTACTGGACCGACTCCCATTGCTATTTCAATTGCCTTTTCATGCAAAGGCGAAAATGAAATTCCTACAGTAGATAAGAAATTATTCATGGAAGATTTGGTTCGTTCTGGTGAATCATGAATCGTCTTTTTAACAGTATCAAGCATATTGAGAATCTTACTTTTAGAAAATTCAGTATCTGAGCGATTTCCTAAAAGCCAACAATAACAGCTCCAACCCGCCGACATTTTTAACTCCTGCCCACTTGCAATCCATTTATCAGCAACTTCTTGTGCAATATCTGATTCTGATAATGTTACGGCCACTACGAAATCAGATACCATATAAAAATAAGCCGCCTCCACCCAGCGATCAAAATCCGACTCAGTCATAGCTTTTGGCTCTGCAATGATACCTGCAAAATACATGGCATCATAGTTTCCTGTAGCATAAAGCTCTTCGGCTAAAGTTTGGTTGATTTTTATTTGCTTTGACATAGGTTTCATAGAACCTGTAGTCACGCCAAAAAGCGGTTCATGTGCACCATTCGATAGGTATATTTTCTTCATTCTTTCCTTACCCAACGCTTCAAGCTCCTGCATAACAGTTTCGAAATCCATCATTTTTTTCTCCTCACTTAATTTAGTAAATGCTTTAATGTCAGGATTAAAAAAGATACCCTAGAAATCGTCACGAGCGTTACGCAGCTCTTTAAACTCTGCTAACTCCTCTGCTTGCAGAAAAAGATTGATTTTTTTCTCCCTACCAATCGTTGTAGGTAAAGTCGGCTGTCCTTTTGCACGCCATTCATTAACTTCTGTTAAAGCCTCAGAAATAATCGTGTTATCTGGCTGAACAGAGTGTGCAAAACGTAAATTGGTTTCCGTATATTCATGAGCTGCATAGACTTGTATCTCATCGTCTAATCGTTTGAATTTTTGTAAGGCACTATATTGAGCCCGGTAATCTTTTGTAAATACTCGACCGCAGCCTGCTGAGAATAAGGCGTCTCCACAAAAAAGTGCACCTGCCGTTAAGAAGCTGATATGCCCATGGGTATGTCCACCGGTTTTTAAAACTTGGAAATTTTGGCCTAACAAATTAAAGGAGTTACCTTCTTGAACGATATGATCAGCGAGGTGCTCCGTTTCTTTTGGTCCATAAATTGAAGTACCTGGGTATTTTGCTAAAATTTCTTGAACCCCACCGACATGATCGTCGTGATTATGAGTTAAAAGAATCGAGCTTAAATGAAGCTGTTTTTCTTCTAGGTACTCTATCACACGTTCTGCTTCTCCTGGATCAACTACCACTACCTCTGTACCCTCTTCAATAATCCAAATATAATTATTTGAAAAAGCTTTTATTGGATGAATTTTCATATATCTATCTCCTCACTTTGAAGTATGCTTTTTAATATACTATTGATTATAACAGAACCTCGCATTAATCTAATGACTATACTATCAGTCCATTACTAAAAAGTATTTTTCTTTAACCTATAACAGCTTTTTAATTTTCATAATTTTCGGCTCTAGCTATTGTTTGGTAGACACAGATAATTAACTTTGACTTGAAATTTTAATAAGTCATTTCTCCTGAGAAGCTTTTTCTGATATTATATTGTTATAACAATTTAATGGAGGAAAATTAATCATGATGGAATTCAAACAAAACATACGGGGAAATGTAGCCCTAGGAATAAATCCGCTTGGATGTAAACAAGAAGTATTGAATCAAATCAATTATGTGAAAAGCAAAGAGACTTATGAAGGTCCAAAAAAAGTATTGATCATTGGCGCATCATCAAGCTACGGTTTGGCTACTCGGATCAGCCTAGCTTTCGGTGCTGGAGCAGATACAATTGGTCTTTCTTTTGAAAAAGGACCAAAGAACGAAAAAAACTTAGGTACAGCTGGCTGGTACAACAATATTGCTTTTCGAGAAGAAGCTGAAAAAGAAGGTTTGATTGCTAAAAACTTTGTTCAAGACGCCTTCAGTCATGAAAGTAAACAGGAAGTCATCGATTATATTAAGAACGAATTTGGGGGCAAAATAGACTTAGTTGTTTACAGTTTGGCAAGTGGTCGAAGAACAGATCCTGATACTGGTGAAACCTATAACTCTTCAATAAAAGCTATTAATGAGCCCGTTGTTGGCCCTAATATCAATATGCAAAAACAAACTTTCTATACTGAAACGCTAGATCCCGCAACTGACCAAGAAATTGCTGATACAGTAAAAGTAATGGGTGGAGAAGACTGGGAACTATGGATAAGAGCACTTAAAGAAGCAGACGTATTGGTTGATGGAGTCTTAACAACTAATTACTCTTATCTAGGAACAGAGCTTAATCATCCTTACTATGGTGGGGGTACTCTTGGCCTTGCTAAAGCAGATTGTGATGAAAAAGCCGATAACATTAATGAGTTACTAGCTGACATTAACGGCAAAGCCAGTATCGTAGTGGCTACTGCCGTTACTACTAAAGCAAGTTCCGTTATTCCTTTTTTCCCTGTGTATTGTATTGGTCTTTACAAAGTAATGGCAGATAAAGGCACTCATGAAACACCCATTATGCACCAAGACCGTATTTATCGCGAAATGATTTATGGCAATAAAAGTGAGTTCGATGAAATCGGCCGTCTTAGACCTGATAGTTGGGAACTAGACAGCGACACTCAAGCCAAAGCGAAAGAACTTATTTTAAAATTAAATGAAGAAAATTTCACTTCTGACATGACCGCTTATGATATCTTTTATAAAGAATTTTCAAATTTAAGTGGCTTCATGGTTGACGGCTATGTAGATCAAGAGGTTACACTAGAAGAATTACAAGCGTTAACGCTTTAATTTTTAGTATCTGCTTGTTTTAGTATAAGCCTCAAAAAAAAAAAGACGGCGTTTATTATGGGTTTGTACCCATGATAAATACCGTCTTTTTTAGGTTGTATGTCAAATGGCGTGAATATTTCAAAATAAAATTTCTTTTGGAATTACGGGTTAGTAATTGGATTAAATCTATCAATATTAAAAATGATAGAACTCTTTTTTTAGTGATTAAAATAAAGCTGTATTGGCTATTTTATGTTGGCGAGTTAAATAATGGAACGGTAGGTGTTTGCTCATTTTATAGATTGATCAGCACAAGAGCGATGACTGTCAAAATAATAGCTACTTGGTTTTTTCTAACAATTTTTTCTTTGAATAGTAAAAATCCACCTATATTGATCAACACTATACTTGCTGCACTATAAATTGGAAACACTACAGAAGTTTTCAACGTAGCTAGTGAAAGGATCAAAAAATAGGAAGAAAACAAGTTGGGTATACCTACTGCAAAGCCAGTTAGTATATCTTTTTTTGTTATTGTACTTTTTTCTTTAAACGTATAGAAAATACTTACTAAGAACGCCACGAAGAATAGGGCAAAGAGGAAGACATCTTTGTAGTCATTTAAGGCATATTTTTGATAAAACTTATTTGAAAACTCTGCCATGCCTCCAAAAATAAATAGTAAAATAATAGCAGGCTTAATATCAAATTTTTCGAGAGACTTCTGTGATAGGTTTACAATCACTATAGAGACTAAGGATAGTGCGATTCCAACCCATTGAATAACAGAAGGAAACTCTTTCCAGATAACGATTGAAAAAATCATTGGAATCAATATGCCTAATTTGGCAATCGTACCTGAGATTCCTACACCATTTTCCTTGATACTTTTTTGGTAGTATATAAATGAAAGAAAAAAGAAGGACCCAAATATTCCTCCGATAATTAGTCCCCATATAATACTTGAATAGGGAGATAAAATATGTTCATTATTACTGGATAGTAGTGAAAGATCCTTTACAAAAGATATCTCACGAGTCACACCAGATAACAATCCTCTAGAAAAAATCATAAAAAGACTAATAACAAATGCGATAAAGTAGTTTGCACTTGTTATGACATATCTGTTTGCTTTTGCATTTTCTGTGTACTTAAAAATAAGAGCAATCGATGCACTACATATAATGGCTAACGTTAAATAAAACATTCTGGCTCCTTTTCAAACTACGGTTTATATTTTAATCAAACCAAATTTTTTATTCATTATTTCTAAGAGCCTCGTCCAAAAGCCATTAACTTATCCTTTCAGGAGCGAAGGTTGAGTCCTCAGTTAATAATTTCTCCTTTATTTTTGGCCAACTTTTCATGCCACCGCCGAAGTTCTTCAGGCGTTTGTTGCGACCATTCTGTTACTTCGCCTACAATTTTTAAAGGTTCTTGTGAACGATAAGAACGGGTCAGATTTCCGGGAAATTTTTTATCTGTAACATTTGGATCATTTTCAAATTCTCCTGTTGGTTCTATAATATAAATACGTCCATTTCCAGCTCCTTTTGCTAATGAGGCTGCAAGTCCCGCACCACTAACCAAGGCTGTAAAATAAATGTGGTTCATCCTAAGTTCGGGTTTGTAATTTGATTCTTCTTTTGCTGTCAGTAGATCGCCAACTTGCAAGTCTGCTTTTGTCCCATGGTAAAAGGGGCCTTTATCAAAAGGCATGACTTTATAAGAATCTGATAATGCATAATTATTTTTTGCCTTCTCAGATTCGGATAAATCCTCATAACATTTAGCGATGTTCAGATATAACGATGAAAAATTGCTCTTAACCACATCATCATCCAATTTTAACGCAAACTGCAAAGATGTTTCGAACCAATTTAATTTGTCTGATATATTTTTTTGTTGTTGTGCTACATAATAAGCTGTAATAAATCTTTCAAAATCATCTGTTGATTCACTCCAGGCTTCAAGAAATAGTAAGCTTGCATCTGCAGGTTTGCCGCTATCTTCCATGGCCATACCACTAAGAAGTAGTTTAATGATAGGACTAGTGGGATCGAATTGAATTTCCATCTTATTTCACCTCGTAATAATATTTGCCACAAAAAAATGCTGCACTTTGAGCATTTAACTGTTGATTCCAAAAGTTGCGAAATCTAGCATATTAACTCTTACTCATCTTTTCTTCTCTTTGATCATTGCTTTCTGCTTCATTGGCTTTGGCATTTTTTCGATAGCATACCTTAGTGCAGTTCTAGGCATTATATCTCTTTTACTTAAGACGTACTGGTATACATCCTCTTCGTAGTTAGTACATAAAGACTTCAGCATCCAGCCATACCCTTTTTGCACTAAATCATCCGTATCCAACAATAAACTATCTGCAATTTCAAATAGATCATCTTTAAAAAGACCCTTCTTAGCTGGTACTATAAGCGATACCGCTGATGCCCGCCTGACCCATCTATTTTCGGATTTCGTCCACTCTTTTAATTTTTCAATAGACAATGGATACATTTCCAAGAAGGTTCCAATGGTGTGGTTACATAACGTATCACAAGATGCCCAGTTGGTCACATATTCATTTACCCACCTTTCAAACACAAGAAAATCCTCTTCAGTATACTGTTTCTTAATTGCATATGCCCAATTGCAAGCAACAAAAGATTCCTCCATTATTCCAGAAATCCACAGTTCTTCACATAGCTCAATTATTTCTTTTTTTGGAAGTTTTTCGATACTTTTAAATGCCTCTTTGGAAATCTTCGAGACTACCATAGTTTTTACACCATACCGTTTTACCTCTTCCTTAAAAAATCTTTTGCTACTTTCTTTTGTTGTTGCATCTGAATTATTGATTAGTTCATACCTTACCTGGTCTATTATTTCAGACATATCTTACACCCTCGAACTTTTCTTATTTTTCATTACATATTATTATCTCAACACTAGTAAATTTAATCAACCTATTGTGATTATCTTTTTTTGACATGTAAAAAAATGAAAAGCTTAAGTAACAGCTTTTCATTTCTCTAATTCTATTCTTTTATTTAATAAATGCGTTAATGTTATAAACCCTACTTAATCTTCAAGTGGTTGATACTCCGCTTCCAAGCCTTTTTGAACACCTGGTCGTTCTGCAATAAGGTGAGCCCATTTCAAAAGATGAGGGTATACATCCAGATTTAAAAATTCATAAGATCCTTCATACAATTTTCCTAAAGCTAAACGACCATACCAAGACCAAATAGCAATATCTGCGATGGTATAGGTATCACCAGCTATATAAGGACGCTGTGCTAAAGTTTTATCGAGTAAATCTAATTGACGCTTCGTCTCCATCGTGAAGCGATCAATCGGGTATTTCATAGGCTCTGGAGCATAAGCGAAAAAGTGACCAAATCCCCCCCCAACATAAGGACCAGCTCCCATTTGCCAGAATAACCAATTAAGCGTTTCGGTCCGACCATGAATATCTGTCGGAATCAGTTGTTTGTATTTCTCGGCTAAGTACAGAAGAATAGAGCCGGATTCAAAAACTTCCACACGAGGACTTTGGCTTTGGTCAACAAGGGCTGGAATTTTAGAGTTAGGATTGATCTCAACAAAATCCGACCCGAATTGGTCGCCTTCCCCAATATTAATAGTGTACAAGTCATAATCTGCGTCCATTACACCCAATTCTTTTAGCTCTTCGAACATAACCGTGACTTTAATACCATTCGGTGTTCCTAATGAGTAAAGTTGGAATGGAGCCTCTCCTACTGGTAATTTTTGTTCAAAACGACTGCCAGCTGTTGAACGATTGCCCCCTTTATTTGAATTCTCATCTTCCCACTGCCACACTTTTGGTAATTCATATTCCGCCATCATAACACTCCTCATACTTTTTATTAGTAACCCTATCATACTACTTATGTACCACTATTCTCAAATTTCTACTTCTTTATAATATTATTATTTCGGAAAAGTGAGCCAATGAATTGATATATTAACAGATTAAACCCTTTATTTTTTTGCCTATTGAGGTATTAGAAAGCACTATAGAAGATAACAAGGGCGTGCCTATATGACCTATTCATGCTAGAATAAAAATAAGAAACTATTGGAGGATGATATTATTATGAACCAAGAACTCGTTGAAATTTGCCTGCGTGTCAGAAATATTGAGGCTACTTTAGACTTTTATACTAACCTATTCGATTTTGAAGTTGCCAGTCACAGAAAATTCCCTGAAAATAAGTTTGATTTAGTTTATCTTAATTCTCCTGGTTCTTCTGTACAAATTGAACTTACTTACAATTATGATGCTGAGCCATACGATGTAGGAAACGGCTTCAGTCATTTAGGTGTAACTGTTAGTGACTTAGAAAAAATGCATGAGATTTGTAAAGCTTCTGCATACGAAACAGGTGATTTAAGAGGACTTTCAGGCGGCACACCTACCTATTTCTTTGTGACGGACCCTGATGGTTATCGGATTGAAGTAAAACGCGCAAAATAATTTTTCGAATATACTAAATGTAAGCATATTGGTTATTGCCAATATGCTTACATTTTTTAATTCCTTTTTTAATTCCTTTTTCTCATTATTTTGCATGTATAAACAACTGCTTATCATCACACAAGATCCCTTGTCAATTCATTATTTTTTTTTAACCTCATTTACTTATGATACGGTTCATTCCGGACAATTTTGAATCCACGATAGATTTGCTCGATTAATACTAAACGCATCAATTGATGAGGAAGCGTCATTTTCCCAAACGAGATAGGGGTATTGCTTCGTTTCATTACTGCATCGCTTAAACCTAATGACCCACCTATAACAAAGACAATTGTACTTTTACCTTGAACGCCTAATTGTTCAATTTCTTTCGCAAATGCTTCTGAGGTGCGTTGTTTCCCTTCAATAGCTAATGCAAATACATATGCTTGATCCGGAATCTTTGCTAAAATGCGTTCGCCTTCTTTTTCTTTTACCTGAATCATCTCAGCTTCGCTTAATTTCTCAGGTGCCTTTTCATCTGGAACTTCAATTAATTCTAATTTGCAATATGCTGATAATCTCTTAACGTATTCGGCAATTCCCATTTTTAAATATTTCTCTTTTAATTTACCCACAGTTATTATTTTAATGTTCAAAAAAGTTATCCTCCTATAATCACAGGTTATCCACAAAAGTTATCCACATGTCCACAACTCTATATCATTATCTAGTGGTAGAATGTTTGTTCGACACTACATATATTGCATCCTTATCGCAATAACTACATTTTTTTATCGAGTTATCAACAAGCAATAATTGGTCTAAAATCGGCATTTCAAAACCGCCATAAACCGCGTCATCTAAAGCTTCTTCTACATGTTCTTGACAAGCCATAATTTCATCCATCCACAGTACCCCCTTCGTTTTGTGGATAACTTTTTTTGCTCCCACAAACCTTTCTCCTGTTATTTTACAGCACTTATCCACAATGTTCAAAACTTTTTCATTCTAATTATCCACAGCAAACAAAAAAACACTTTTAAATTGGTATATTTAAAAGTGTTTTTGACAAAAAGTTACTTACTATTCTATTATAAATCAATTTCAGCAGTCATTGTAACAGTTGTAGTTTGCAGTTCACCATCATGATAATATTCGACTTCAATTTCTTTTCCAAGTTCTGAAGCATAAATTTCTTTACGCAAGGATATTGAATCGGTAACCTCAACACCATTGAATTTTACGATGACATCATATTGCTCTATGCCGGCAATTTCAGCTGCTGAATCAGCTTGAACTTCAGATACTACAATACCAGAAGTAACTTCTTCGGGTAAGTTCAATACTGCTTCTTGTTGTTGTTCTGATATTTCGGTTAGATCCAATAAGCTGACACCTAACACTGGACGAACAACTTCTCCATCTGCTTCTAATTGATTAATAATATCAACTACATCATTACTAGGAATAGCAAAACCCATTCCTTCAACAGTATCACTAGAGATTTTCATTGAGTTGATTCCTATGACTTGTCCAGCTATATTGATGAGGGCACCACCAGAATTACCTGGGTTGATTGCTGCATCCGTTTGAATAGCTGTTACTTCCCAATCAGCAACCCCGTCACCTGTTATATCAGTTTCGACACTCCGATTTTTAGCGGAAATGATTCCTTGCGTTACTGAAGAAGCAAAATTTGTCCCTAGTGGAGAACCAATTGCAATTGCTGGTTCACCGACTCTTAGTACTTCCGAATCGCCAAAAGTAGCCACTGTCGTCACATTTTCAGCTGGAATTGACAATACAGCTAAATCTGTCCAAATATCTGTTCCGATCAGTTCAGCTTCAACTTTTGTACCATCTTTTAAGATAACTTCAATTGCATCTGAACCATCAATTACATGATTATTGGTTACAACGTAGGCAGTATCATTATCTTTTTTATAAATAACGCCACTACCTTCACCAGCTGTCTCTAAGTTACTATCTTCTTGCATGCCCTCCTCAGTTTCAAATGCATCACCAAAGTCTTGAGAAGTCTGTGATTGCATGTTAACAACTGAAACAACCGAATCTTCAACTTTTTCAACAGCTTCTGTCACATCAGAGGTCACATCTACACTAACATTTGTTGTAATAACTTCACCAGTATTTTCATCAACCATGCCTGTACTTATATCGTTATTACCACCATCATCTTCGGTAGCTAATAAGTAACCTCCACCTAGAGTTGCTACTATCAACCCACCGATCAGTCCTCCAATAATACCACCTTTTAAAGAGCTCTTTTTTTACTTTTTTTCGGTGAAGATTCCGTATTTATAGTGCTATTTTTTTTGGGATTTTCTACTTCTGTTTCTTCTTCTCCCTTAAACGGTAAATTTGTTTGATTGTTTTGATTCTCATCACTCATTACATTCACCCCTCGTGTTTTTATACTTCTAGCATAATCTTTACATTTGAATTTTATATGAAATTTTTGGGATATTTCCACCATTTCTTATGTAAGTTTAACACTAAACCCTCTTTAAGTGATTATTGAAGCTTAGCAAAAAAATGAACTGCTCATGAAAGTTAAAATTCATAAGAAATTCATTTTTTATTGTTTAAACCACAAACAACGGAGTCGGTGCTACAGGATCTGTATCAAACACTAAAAATTTATCCTCTACTCCAGTTTCTTTTTCTTTTAGAATATTGACAGCCGTCATATGTGCCAATTCTTTTAAATTATTATCTTTGCTTAGGTGACCTAGATACACTCTTTTAGTAGCGTCCCCTATAATTTCAGCTAAAGCTAAAGCTCCGTCTTCATTTGATAGATGACCTTTATCTCCCAAGATACGTTGCTTTAAATGCCATGGGTAATTGCCCATCCGCAACATCTCGAGATCATGATTGCTCTCAAAAAGATACGCATCTGCATTCGAAACAATACCTCTCATACGATCGCTCACATAGCCTGTATCTGTTAACATCACAAAATTCTTATTGTCCTTATGAAAACTGTAAAACTGAGGAGCAATCGCATCATGAGAAACACCAAAGCTTTCAATATCTATATCCCCGATAGTCATCGTTTTACCCATTTCAAATAAATATTTTTGCTCCGTTTTGATTGCACCAACAATAGGGTTCATCGCTTCCCAAGTTTGTTCATTTGCATATATATCTAAATGATATTTTCTAGCTAATACACCTATCCCATGGACATGATCTCGGTGTTCATGTGTCACTAAAATGCCATCTAAGTCTGCTATATCACGATTTATTTTTTTTAGTAATTCTGCTATTTTTTTCCCGCTTAATCCGCTATCTACTAGTAGTTTCTTTTTTTCGGATTCTATATAAGTAACATTTCCAGAACTTCCACTGGCAAGAATGCTAACCTTTAATCCATTTACTTTATTGGATATCATCTAAAAAATCCTCCTCTATTACCCTTATCATTTTACATCAAACTTATTTAAATTCAAGTTTTCATAACGCAAAAAGACCCAAAGCAAAAGGTTTAATGTCAAGCTCGCACTTGTACCTTTTACTTTAAGTCTAATGAATAAAAGAATTCTTAATTGTTAACTTAATCGAACATCTTAGTTAGCATTTATACTTTCCTCTACGGCAGCTTCTTCAGCAGTTGAATCCTCACTGATATTTGCACGAATAATACTCCCACTGAGAGCATCTACTCGCTTATACTCTATCGTTCCACTATTGGTGACTTCAATATACCATACCGGCGCATACATACTTAACTTTTGTAACAAGAGTGTTTTAGAATAAGTTAAGACCGGTTTTTTAACTGTCGCACTTGCTGGTATTTCATCATTTTGATATAAAATTTCAACCGCATTTTTATCTGTAATCAAGTTTCGACTTTCACCTTGAACCGTAACTGGACCTGCAAATGTTTGATCATAAGAAATAACTTGTCTTTTATCATTTAAATGAAAGACGATTTCCGATGTGCCATCTGCAATTGGGATATTGTTTGCAATTTGAGTATATTTTATTTTTTGATCAGATGAATTGTAACTAAAGTATTGGTACTCTTTACCATACAAAACTTGATCACTTAGTACAAATTTATTTAATAGTTCAATATCTTCCTCTACTATCTCCAAGTCTTCTGATAAAGTAAGCGGATTAGAAAGCAAACTACTATAAAGTGAGCCATCTTTTTCAACCGTTCCAGAAAGATTTTTTAATTGGGCAACATTATCTTCTAGTAAATTATTCGTTTCAGCTTGGACATAAGGAACTTTATTTTCAGCTTCCGAAAAATCTGGTAAATTGATATTTTCATTTTCCATTTCTTCAATAAAATCAATTTCTTGATTTGAACTACTGGTGTAATAACTTTCATTTTTATCAAAATACGTGAAAATTAAAAATGTATTTAAAAAAATGAATGTAATGATAAAAATGATTTGAATCCGTTTGAAATCCATATTATTGACCTCCTTCTTCATTTAGAAGTAGGCTTTGTGCAATTTCCCAAGTACCGTCAATATTGACATACCAATTCGGTTCTAAATTGATAACACGATTTGATTCTGTACTATTTGTCCAGCTGTAACCAATTTTCATATCGTCGATCTCCGCACTACTATAACCAATTTGTGCTAAAGAATCTAAGATGCTTGATCCACTTTGGAGTGTTTTTTGTTCTTCAACATCAGAAATAGGCGTCTGAGCTATGACTAAAGGAATTTGTAATCGTGATAATCCATCTTCAACAACTGTGATTTTTGTGGTTCCGTATTCAGAGCTTTCACTGAATACAGGAAATCCTTCAATATAGCGACGATACGTCACTTCTTTCGATGAGTCATTAAAGTCAAAATAATGAACCGTAGAGGCCCAATTTTCATATTGAATCAATTGATTATAGCTTGATTTTAAGGTGTCTGTAATAGACAACTTATTTTCAGCACTTCGGTTTCGATAGTAAGTTAAAATGTCCGTATTTTCATTAATTTGTAACTCACTAACATAATCATTATAACTAACAATATTTTCAGAATTATCACTATTTTCTCTAACTTCTGAAGTATCATCGAATAAACGTTCAATAAATAATTGATTTGTTTGTCTCTCAACCAAATAACTTAAGTAGGGCAAATCAATTTCCTCTATTGACGTATAAATTTGTTTTCCTTCTTCAAGAGCTACCGTTGCTGAATAAGATTTAGCATTATCCGCATTTAGTACCTCATTCAATATTTCTTGATCTATTCCTTTTATTGATTCACTATAAAATAATTTTGAATGGGTATTATAAAAATAAATTTGACTAACATCATCTTGTGAAATATATATACGATTAATTGTACGGTCCTGATACTCACCTGCAAGATCATTAAAGCTATCTGAGAATATACCAAAAGAAATATTTTCTGCAAAAACCATCTCTATTGCATTAATTTGACTTAATGTCTCTTGATATTCTTCATTTGTTAATTCAATAGGCTCTTCTACGGAATCCACTTCCCAATTAGTCATTTCTTTGGTTATAGATTCCACTACATCTGTTTGAGTAAATACACTTATTTCTTCATTTCTATGAAGAGCAATTTGAACAGGTCCAAAAACTTGTAATAACTTTCGCTCAATAGAAACAGAAGAAGTCGTTCCTTGACTTGTATTCGTCTCCTCATTAAATTGACTAGGCATTGTCCAAATAATAAAGGTTAGAAAGAGACTTAATGTAATAAGAGATATTAAGAGAATATTTAGCATTACATCTTTTTTCATTCCCAATCATCCTCCTCATAGGGAAGATAAGGTAATGAAATATAAAAGGTTGTCCCTTTTCCTTCCATACTTTCTACCCATATTTTACCTTTATGTTTTTTAACGACTTCTTTAGATATTGCTAAACCTAATCCAGTTCCTCCCATAGAACGAGCCCGAGCTTTATCAACTCTAAAGAAACGGTCAAATACATTAGCTAAATCCCTTTTTGGAATACCAAGACCTTCATCACTTATACTAAAAATCACACTATTGTTTGTTTCAACTAATCCACATATGATCGTTCCACCATCTGGGGAATATTTAATAGCGTTATTCATAATATTGTCTAAAACTTGGATCATCTTATCTGCATCTACTTCTACCCATAACTTGCTTTCTGTAAATTCTCTTTTAATAGAAAACTTTTTCTTTGACTTATCAGAAGACTGTATCATCATTTCAAAACGTTTGATGACATGATCGAATAATTCATTTACGTTAAGATATTCCAGCTCTAACGTTTCCTTATTAGAATCCATCCGTGAAAGGTCTAACAGATCTTTGATCATACGGATCATACGATCTGTTTCTTCTTGTGTTACTTTTAAGAATTGTGGAGCAATCTCTGGATCTTTCCAGGCACCATCTAGTAACGCTTCTAAATAACTTCTCATACTTGTCAGAGGTGTTCTTAGTTCATGTGATACGTTAGAAACAAATTCTTTCCGTTCGGTTTCTATCTTTTCTTGTTTCGTTACATCATGAAGCACACAAACGATTCCACTAATAAATCCAGTCTCTCTTTGAATAAGAGTGAATTCACCCTGTAGTATGACTGGTATTTCCTCAGTAGAAAAGTCGAATGAAATAATATCTTCATTTTCCAGTAATTTACGCAAGGTATATTCCTTGTCTATTTTTAATACTTTTAAGATTGAAACGCCTAGTGCCATTTCCTGGGAAATTTGCAACATTTCCATTGCTTTGTCATTTATAATAACAATGATTCCTCTACGATCTGTTGCTATAACGCCATCTGTCATATGAGTCAACACACTATTTAAACGTCTTCGTTCAGACTCAGTTGTTTCTTGTGCTTCTTCAACTTTGGTCGACAAATCGTTGATTGCCATAGACAAAACGCCCAATTCATCTCTACTATACACTTTAACTTGTCCAGAATAATCTCCGTCAGCCATGCGCGTTGTTTGCAGCGTCATTTCAGTGATTGGTTTTGTTATTGCCCGGGAAATAAACAACGCTAAAATAACCGTTAATGCGACTGCTACTAAAGAAGAATTAAGAAAAATAAAAGTTATTTCAATTATTTGTTCATAGACACTCTCAATATTGGTCGTTAACGCTATTACTCCAAGTATTTCATTTGACCCATCATTTGCAATAATAGGAGAAACCAACTTCCAGATTCGGTCGTTGGTTGTTTGATCTTTATATTGGCTTGTTACTGTATTTCCCAGTAATAAAGCTTGGTGGACATCTTTTTCATTGGTTTTACTGCCCACACTATTTTGTTGTGTACTATCACTTGATCCTAGCACATAGTGCTGAGCATCAATGACTTGAACTTCTAAAATACCATTCCCAGAAAAATCTTCAATTAATCTTGAAATCTCTTGAATATCTTCTTCTGTTTCATCATCTAACAGAATGGGTTGGATCGTATTATCTAAAAACCCAACTTGAAGTCTTTTTTCTTCTTGGAAATTAGTGACCAATTGAGTTTCTAATTGCCTAACAAAGTAAGTTCCAATCAATTCTAATGCAACTAATAAGACAACAATAAAAACGAAAATTATTTTCAAATCAATAGATTGAAAAAAAGCGATTTTTTTCTTCATGAAATATTACTCCTGTTCAGGATTTCTTAAATAGTAGCCCACTCCACGTCTTGTTACAAGCCATGTTGGGTGACTTGGGTTATCTTCTATCTTTTCTCTTAATCTTCTAACGGTTACATCTACCGTCCTTACATCACCAAAGTAATCATAGCCCCATACCGTTTGCAGCAGATGTTCTCTAGTCATGACTTGACCTAGATGTTTAGCCAAATAATGCAGCAATTCAAATTCACGGTGTGTTAATTCAATTGTTGCCCCTCTTTTAGAAACAATATATGCATCTGGATGAACCGTTAACGCTCCTACTTCAATATCATTCGTTTCAACTTCTTCAACAACTACGGTTTTTGCATTATCATGCCGTCTTAAGTTTGCTTTCACACGTGCTGTCAGCTCTCTATTTGAAAAAGGTTTTGTCACATAGTCATCAGCACCAAGCTCTAAGCCAAGAACTTTATCAATTTCTGAATCTTTTGCTGTAACCATGATAATAGGCATATCGTGGTTTTTACGTACTTCTCGACAAACTTCTAGCCCATCTTTTTTTGGCAGCATCAAATCTAAAATAATAAGATCTGGTAAGACTTCTTCGACTTTTTCTAAAGCTTCTTCTCCATCATATGCTGTGAATACTTCATATCCTTCTTTTGTTAAATTAAATTTCACGATATCTGAAATTGGTTTCTCATCATCAACTACCAATATTTTTTTCAAAATGAAACCTCCTCAAAATTTCTTTTTTAAATTAACTTGTTTTTATTTTTAGTAGGATTTACTTTTTAGTCTAACTTACTTTAAATTACTACATAGCTCTACGTTCCATTATACCGAACATAAGATGAGAGTGCAAAAAGCACCATTAAGTGGTTATTATAGTCTTTTAATTTATTAAGTCTATAATTTTTAGTGTTGCTAAATCAATTAAATGACTCACCCATTTTTTTTGGAGGAATGGCGTTGCTTGTGGCTTGAGAGGAAGTACTGTGGGTAATTAATGCCCACTTGTATTCGTTTGTACGTTACTAAAGTAGCAATAAATATGACTATAGACTTACAAGTGATCTCAGAGTTTCACATGCAAAAATGCCTATTCCGAATGATTTTTTTGTAATCATTCACACCGTTTGACGTAGAGCCAATTTATTAAAAAAATACAAGTGTATCTTTTAATATCCCTCAATAGTTAAAGCAACTGTTTTTCCAGCTATAGCTTCAACTTCATTATCTGGTTTTAAAACATACTGGTAATTTTCATTTTCTCCATTTATTACAATGACTGGAATAAATAGACGACAATTATGGCTGATAAGGTATTCTCTATTAAATGTTACAAGAACTTCTCCTTGTTCTACATACATACCTTTTTGGAGATTTGTTTTAAAGCCCTCTCCATTTAGCATTACCGTATCTAACCCAACATGAATTAAAACTTCTAATCCGTCTTCTGTACGGATCTCAAATGCATGAGAAGCATCTGCTACTTGAAATAACTTTCCGCTAATGGGTGCATAAACTACATTTGAAGTTGGGATCATGGCAAAACCTTCTCCAATCATTTTTTCAGAAAAAACTAAATCAGGCACTTCTTCTACAGGTATTATACTACCATCTGTTACGGCCACCAATAGTGCTTTTTTCTTCCCTAGTAATTCATTTTGTACTTCTTGCTTTGAAGATACGCTCATTCCTATAATCCTCCAATGGTTAACTCTTCTTTTATTGATCATTAAGAGTCATATACTCTTTGTTTTATCTTTAATTGTACCGGATTATACTCCTTTTGACTATCTTTTATAAAAAACAAAAATTTTAGTTGCATATCTGAGACATTTTTTTAATCTGCTGTTATAATTTCCGTATTAATGCGATTTCATTTCATTTGGATATTCCTATTATTAATGGTATTCTATAGAAAATGATAGTGAATAAATCACTCATTGATAAATCAATTAGGTCATTTATCTACTTTCATATTTAGTTAATCTTTTTTTTTAATCTATTTTAATGAAAGGAGCGTAAAAGCTAACATGTCAATCGAATTTATCATAGCCATCGGTATCACAGTTTTGGCCTTGGTTGCTTTAATTATTGTCGGAATACTCATTAGTAAAAAAGTAGGCAGTTTGATGAAAGAAATCAATTCCACTCAAACGACTGTTCAAGATCAAATAAATCATTTTACAAAAGAAACTGATGCTATAACAAGTAAGATAGATCATATGAAAACTCGAGTAGATGATATGAAAAAAAATATAGCTGTTAAACAGGCTAATATTTCTGACTTTACTCAAACAACAGCTGTATTTGGAGAATCTATCAATGATTTAAAACAAAATAGCACTAAAGTCGTTTCACATCTTTTCTCTAGCTCAAATAGAAAAGTAACTGTTACTCCTCCTCGAATAACAAAAGTAGGAAAGACAGCTTTAAAGATGTACCAAAATAGAACTAAGAGGACCAAAAAACGTTTTTTATTTAACTAAACCAAACCAAATTAGAAAAGAGGACTTACATCATGGCTAATAATTTTACTAAAACTTTATTTGTGGGAGCTGCTGCCGCAATCACTGCTTTACTACTCGCTCCTAAATCTGGAAAAGAATTACGTGAAGATATAAAAATACAAGCAAATGATTTAAAAGATCAAGCAATGGACCAAGTAAACAGTTTTGCTGAAGAAGTAAAACAAAGTTATAAAGAAGTTGAAGAAGAAATTAGCTATACTGATCCTGAATTAGCTGCTACTATTGAGGATATTGAAACGGATCTAAACTTAAATTTACATTCTGAACCAGCTGATCCTTCAGATTTTACCGGTTCTGTTGAAGTTCCATCATCTTCTGCTGTTGAAGATCTATCTAATGCCCCTGACTTATCAGTTGAGGATAGAAGAGGACAATTATAATCACTTAATAGGATCAGGACAAATTGTCCTGATCCTATTTTTTTGGGACTATAATCTTTAGTGTTGCCAGATTTTATTTAATTAAACACCTAAAAATTCTGGAGGAATAAGGTTGCTTGTAGCCATATATTGGATTCAATGCGAATAACTGCGCGTTAACGCTTCAGCGATTACGCTCTGTTGAGGATTGAAAGCCTTAAGACCGTGCTCAGGCTTCAGGTGGTCTCCGTGGCTTCACAAGCAAAACCGTCTATTCCATAAGAATTTTTAGTAGTCACATGATTATTCTTCTCTTTTCACCCATACCGATAAAGAGCCTGCTGCTACAAGAAAATGACCATTTCCCGTTTCATCAATGGTTACTGTCTCCGCGCAATTACCTAAATAATCTTCATAAACAAATCCCTTTTTTTCTTTTCCTACAAACATATCCTTAAATCCTGCTCCACTATTTGAAATAACTATGGTACATCCTTTTGGATACTCTTCATTTCCCGAACGTGTCCAACCAATGCAATTACTATGGTCAATATAATCTGTTTGATCTCCATGTGCATACTGTTTTTTTATATAAAGCAACTTGTCGATCACTTCACGATGGGGTTCAATTGGATTTTCCCCTTTGATACCATAATAATCACCATAGAACAGAACGGGATAGCCTTCTCTTCTTAGTAAGATAATTCCGTAAGCTGTAGGCTTAAACCATGCCTCCACAAATGATTCAAGTGATTGATCCGGTTGAGAATCATGATTATCCACAAACGTTACAGCTTGCATGGGATGATTTTTTATCAATGTCTGATCAAATAATTGTCGTAAATCAAATTTATTTCCTTGTTTTGAAGCTCGTTCCAGTTGATGATGCAACCCAACATCAAAGAGATCTATTTTATAGTCTTGACTCTCTAAATAATTTTTCAAACTATCATAACTTTGATCCCAATATTCTCCAACAATAAAAAACTGTTTCCCAAAATTAGCTTCAATGCTTTCACGCAACTCGTAAATAAATTTTTCATTTATATGTTTAACTGCATCTAACCTAAATCCATCTACGCCAGTTTCTTCAATAAACCAATTAGCCCATTTTTTTATTTCTTTAATGACATCAGGATGGCTATAATCAATATCAGCGTACATTAAGTAATCATAGTTCCCGTATTCATTATCTACTGTTTCGTCATCTGCCCAGCCTTTATTTGGACCTTCAATACGATAAATAGCTTTTTTTTCATTTTCTTGGTTGTAATCTGTTCCAGAAAAATGATACCAATGCCATTGAAAATCAGAATACTTCCCTTTTCTGCCAGGAAAAGTGAACTCTGTCCATCCTTCAATTTCATAAGGTTCACTAATTGTTTGATTGCGATCATCTGGATCTACTTCAATCACTTTAAATCGTTCCGTTCCATCTGCACCTGCTTTATGATTTAAAACGACATCAGCGTAAACTTGAATTTCATATTTATGCAACTCATCAATAGCCGCAATCAATTCCTCTTTTGTACCATACTTAGTACGTACGGCACCTTTTTGATCAAATTCTCCTAAATCATATAAATCATAAACTCCATATCCATTGTCTGTTGTACCTGTACCCTTATAGCACGGCGGTATCCACACACTGGTTACTCCGATTTCAGCCAAGTGTTTTGCATCTTCTTTTAGCCGTTTCCAATGATTTCCATCATCCTCTACATACCATTCAAAATACTGCATCATTACTCCGTTTTTGAGCATATCTATTCTTCCTTTCTAAATGTAATTATTATTTTTATCTGTTCAAGTACGGCAATTCACCACTTTTTGAGACCAAATTTTTAGTGTAATTTTACCATCTTTTGTTCAAAAAGAGTAATAAAAAAGAATTAGCCTCCTCGTAAGACACATTAATCGACAACTGATTCTGGAACAAGTATAGTTATCTTATCAAATAAAGGAGGTTATCGTATGAAAACTTTGGATAGTGTTGCTTTAGGGTTGCTTATTGTAGGCGGATTAAATTGGCTATTGGTAGGACTCTTTGAATTCGATCTTGTTGCTACACTTTTTGGTGGACAAACTTCGTTATTATCTAAGATTGTTTATATTATCGTTGGTTTATGTGCACTATATTCCTTGAAATTTTTCCCTTTATTAACTTCAAATCGCAGAGACAGATAGAAACTAACTTAACTAAAAAAAGGGGCTCAACAATTCACTGTTGAGTCCCTTTTTTGCGTGTTCAATTGATTCTTCTATCCAAGAGATACATCTAATATCATCATGATCGTAAACCCAATCATTAACCACATAGACGCCAAATCTCTGTTGCCATTTTCTTGGGAACCAGGTATAACTTCTTCGGCAACAACAAAAATCATAGCTCCGGCTGCAAAGCTTAAAGCGTATGGAAGCAATGGTTCCATTACGGTAACAGCTAATACTCCTATTATAGCAGCAATCGGTTCAACAACTCCTGAAAGTTGACCATAGTAAAAACTCTTGGCTCTGGACATACCATCTCGTCTTAAAGGCATCGAAACAGCTGTTCCTTCTGGAAAGTTTTGAATTCCCATCCCAATTGCTAAAGCAAGAGCTCCAGCGATAGAGGCTTCAGGATTACCCGTTGCAACGGATCCAAATGCAACCCCTACGGCTAGACCCTCGGGTATATTATGCATCGTAATCGCTAAAACCAATAAAGTACTGCGTTTTCTCTTTTGAGGATTAACCCCTTCAGCTTCTGTTGGAGGCATACTAGGACTTAAATGGGGCAAAACATTATCTGCACTCCATAAAAAGATCCCCCCCAACATGAAACCAACTGAAGCTGGTATCCATCCTGGCACCGGACCGCTTTCGGCCATTGAAATAGCTGGTGCTAAGAGTGACCAAAAACTTGCAGCGATCATTACTCCACCTGCAAAACCAAGCATGCCATCCATTAATTTTTGGTTGACCTTCTTGGTAGTAAATACTAAAGCAGCTCCTAAAGCTGTCATTCCCCAAGTAAATAACGACGCAAGTAGCGCTTGTACTAACGGACTTAATGAACTAAAAAAATCAATCAATCATTTCACTCCTCATGTAGTTTATTCTTCTTATTTAGTCTACTGCTCTTTTCTTTTTTTGACAAATGGTTAAACGTAGCTCTCTTTAGTCGCTAAAATCTTTCTTTTAATTTTAATTAAATCGACAAACGTTTCCATTACTTATACCTAGGTAACGAACCAGTTGAAAAATAGAATCTATATTCAAAAATTCATATCCTTATCTAATTAAAAATTTATTTTAATTTTAATAACGCACTAACTCTAGCTAACGGTTAGAATCAAACTAAAGGTTTTGATGTTTAACTGTAAAAACATAGCCTCTATCTAGCTTTTTCTCACCTCTAAAGCGTTGCATACCAATTGATTCAAGTTAGATTTTTATCTAAGAGTAGTACAACTTTAAAAGCAGTACGAGAGATCAGATCATTCAATTTCAAACAGTTATGTATGTTTATGCTTATATTTCTAAGAAATAAAAAAAGAGACGCAATAAACGTTTTCAAAATGCTTTCGCACCAACGTTTATCCGTCTCGTGGGTTTGGCACCCAATGGGCTGTGGGGGGCTCGAACCCTCGACCCGCTGATTAAGAGTCAGCTGCTCTACCAACTGAGCTAACAACCCATTTTTTCCTACAAAATACATTTTAACACATTTTTATACTTTAATGTAAAAAAAGTATAACTAAATCACTCTTTTGCCTCTATTAAATAAAAAAAGCTAGCCAAACAAAAGGAAACCTTTTATTTGGCTAGTCAATAAAGTATTAAATTTGTGCCCAAACACTTTCTAAAATATTTGTTTGTTCACGGTCAGGTCCAACTGAGAATGTTGAAATACGCACGCCGACTAATTCAGAAATACGGTGTACATAATTTCTTGCATTTTCAGGAAGCTCTGCTAAAGTACGGCATTTTGTGATATCTTCGCTCCAACCTGGTAATTCTTCATAGATTGGCGTACATTCAGCTAACTCTTTTAAGCTTGCTGGGTAATATAAAATTTCTTCTCCATTGCGTTCGTAAGCAGTACAAATTTTAACCGTTTCTAATCCACTTAAAACGTCGATTGAATTCAAAGAAAGATTCGTAATACCAGATACTCGTTTTGAATGACGCATCACTACAGTATCAAACCAACCAATACGACGCGGACGTCCAGTAACTGTACCGTATTCACGACCGATTTCACGAATTTGTTGTCCTACTTCATCAAATAATTCAGTTGGGAATGGACCATCTCCCACACGTGAAGTATAAGCTTTACATACTCCGACTACTTTATCGATTTTTGAAGGACCAACACCACTACCGATGGTCACTCCACCAGCCACTGGGTTAGAAGAAGTAACAAATGGATATGTACCTTGGTCAATATCCAACATAACCCCTTGAGCCCCTTCAAATAATACCCGTTTACCATCGTCTAAAGCATCATTTAAGACTACTGAAGTATCGCAAACATACTGTTTGATTTGTTGTCCATATTGGTAATATTCTTCAAAAATATCTTCAAATTCAATTGCTGTAGAATCATACATTTTTACAAAACTACGATTTTTTTCTTCTAAATTGATACGTAAACGTTCTTCAAAAATCTCTTTATCTAATAGATCAGCAATTCGGATTCCGATACGAGCCGCTTTATCCATATAAGCTGGTCCAATACCTTTAATTGTCGTTCCGATTTTTTGATCACCTTTAGAATCTTCTTGCAATTGATCTAATTGAATATGATACGGTAAAATAACATGTGCACGATCAGATATACGTAAATTATCTGTTGTTATTCCTCTTTCATTTAAATAAGCTAACTCTTTGATAAGCGCTTTAGGATTTACAACAACACCGTTTCCGATAACACTGATTTTATCTTTATAAAAAATACCTGATGGAATTAAATGTAATTTATACGTTTCGCCATCAAATTGAATCGTATGTCCGGCATTATCGCCACCTTGATAACGTGCAATAACTTCAGCATTTTCACTTAAAAAATCTGTGATTTTACCTTTTCCTTCATCGCCCCATTGTGTACCCACTACTACTACTGAAGACATAAAACACCTCATTAATTTTTTTTAACCCAAATACTTATTAATTCTATCAGTAATTGTTTATTGTTTCAACAAATAAACGAATATTTCATTTTTTTTTAACTAAAAAATCAGATATAAACGAACATTTTTTAAAAAAAATCAAAAAAAAAAGACAGAATACGAACTATATAGTATGTTATTCTCAAAAGTTAGCTTTATATCGTTAACCTTTTGAGGTTACATCAATATCTCGTATTCGTCTTTTTTAACGTTGAACCATATCATCTGGGTAATAGCTTAACGAAGAGAATTTATTGTACTCTTTTATAAACAGAAGTTTAACTGTACCCCTTGCACCACTTCTATTTTTTTCGATAATAACTTCTACCACATTATCTTCACCTAGCGCTTCATGGTCGTCGTCCTCTTCTCCACCCTCACGATCATAATAATCATCACGATACAAAAAAGCTACTATATCAGCATCTTGTTCAATAGAACCGGATTCACGAATGTCGCTTAATACTGGGCGTTTATCTTGGCGTTGTTCAACACCACGAGATAATTGAGACAATGCCATAACAGGTACTTTTAATTCTTTCGCTAATTTTTTTAGCTGACGAGAAATTTCAGAAACTTCTTGCTGTCTGCTTTCACGTCCCGTTCCTTCGATCAACTGCAAGTAATCAATTAAAATTAAACCTATATTGCCTTTTTCTTGTTTTAATCGACGACATTTAGCACGGATTTCAGCAACTCGTATTCCAGGTGTATCGTCAATATAAATATTAGCTTTTGACAAACTACCCATAGCTACGATCAAACTTTGCCATTCTTCCTCCGATAATGTTCCAGTTCTTAAATGACCGGCGTCAATACTGCCTTCCGCACAAAGCATACGATTGACAAGCGATTCAGCACCCATTTCTAAGCTAAAAATAGCAACCGTTTCATCCGTTTTAGTTCCAACATTTTGAGCGATATTTAAAGCAAATGCTGTTTTCCCTACTGCAGGACGAGCAGCTAAAATAATTAACTCCTCTTTTTGGAGCCCCGCCGTTATTTTGTCTAGTGCTTGGTAACCAGTCGGCAACCCAGTAATTTCCTCGTTATTTTGATAGAGTTGATCTATTTGAGCGATAGAACTGTTCAACACATCTGAAATAGCTAAAAAACCACTACTGTTACGTCTTTCGGATACTTCTAGGATACTGCGCTCCGCTTCATCTAAAATCGTTGCAAGGTCGTCTCCTTCTTCATATCCTCTGGTAACAATATCTGTTGCTGTATGAATCAAATTTCTTAAAATAGACTTCTGTTCTACTATTTTTGCATAATACTCCATATTAGCAGCGGTTGGAACTGAAATAGCCAGTTCTGCTAGATAAGCCATTCCACCAACGTCCTCTAACTGATTTTTAGATTCTAAGGCATTGGTTACTGTAACAATATCAATGGCTTCATTATGACCGTTTAGTTCTAACATTGATTGGAAAATCAATTGATGTCCCCGACGATAAAAATCTTTTGACTCGATAAATTCTAAAGCACCAACAACAGTATCAGGATCTAAAAATATGGAACCTAAAACAGCTTGTTCAGCTTCTATACTTTGTGGTGGTAAGCGGTCTTGAAAAGCTTCTTGTGCCAATAGATTCTCTTCCTTTCACTATCAATACTACGATTATTTTCTTCAAACCATTTGGATTCAATTCTATTATTTTACTTGAAAAATATAGAAAATACAATCTGTTAAAAAGAAGCTTTAATTTTTTAGAGCTAAATAAAAAACATTTGACTCTTATATTGCAAATGAGCCAAATGTTTTTACTTTTATACTAATTTAATTTTCTGGTATAACTTTAACTGTTATAGTAGCAACCACTTCTGGATGAATTTTCACATCAATCTTCATTGATGCTAAGCTTCGAATAGGAACGGGCAACTCAATTTTACGTTTGTCTAGTTTTACATTTAATTGTTTTTCAGCTGCTGCAGCTATTTGTTTAGTTGTAACAGATCCAAACAAACGTCCATCATCAGCCGCTTTTGATTTGATTTCAATGGCATTTTCTTCTTTTTCAAGAAATTCTTTTACTTTTTTAGATTCTTGTAAAATTTCTTCTTCTTTTTTTTCATCTGCTTTTATTTTTCCTTTTAATTCACTTACACTAGCTGATGTAGCTTCTTTTGCTAGATTGTTTTTTAATAAAAAGTTATTTGCGTATCCGTCGGCAACATTTTTTAAATCGCCTTTTTTCCCTTTGCCTTTTACATCTGCTAAAAATATGACTTTCATAATTTTATTCCTCCTCTTTTTTCTTTACAATAACATCTCGAAGCCATTCTTTTGCTTCTTGTATCGTCATGTCTTCTAACTGAGTAGCTGCATTGGATAGATGTCCGCCGCCACCGAGTTGTTCCATAATGACTTGTACGTTGATTTCACCCAAACTACGAGCACTGATGCCAATTTTTTTATCAGACCGCTTCGTTATAACAAATGCTGCGTCTACATTGGACATCGAAAGCATCGTATCAGCTGTTTGGGCTGCTACTACTGTATCATAAATACTGCCTTCTTCACCAATCGCAACTGCTATATTCTCAGTGATAAATTCAATCGTTTCGATCAAGTGGCTGCGAAGAAGATACGTTTCTTTGTCCTCTTTCAATAGTCGCTGAATCAGCACAGCATCTGCACCACAAGATCTTAAATAACTTGCAGCATCAAATGTACGCGATCCAGTTCTAAGAGAAAAGCTGTTAGTATCTACTATGATCCCACCTAGTAAAGCAGTGGCTTCAATTTTATTGATTGGGTCTGCTTCTTCAGATTGATATTCAAATAATTCAGTAATCAATTCAGCTGAAGATGATGCATATGGTTCAATATAAACTAAAGCAGGATTATTTGGAAATCCTTCTCCACGACGATGATGGTCAATAACCACTACTTTATTCGTCAGTGAAATCAAATTCGGTGCTATTCCCATAGAAGGACGATGAAAATCAACCAATACAATTAAACTATTGACTGTAATCATTTTTTCCGCAACTGATGGAGATATAACATAGCGACTAATCTGATTTTCCTTCTCAACTTCACTCATTAACTTAGATATATCCTTACTAAATTCATCTGGATTGACAATGACCCAAGCTTCTTTATTATTCATTTCAGCAATTCTTCTAATTCCTAAAGAAGAACCAATAGCATCTAAATCAGGATACTTATGTCCCATAATGAAGATTTGGTCTGAGGCCTTCATTAGTTCTTGAAGTGCTTGACTGATCATTCGAGAGCGAACACGCGTTCTCTTCTCCATTGGATTCGTTTTCCCACCATAATACCGGGGTTCAATTTCATACCCCTTAACAACAACCTGATCTCCACCTCTACCTAAAGCAAGATCTAGATTACTTTGAGCTAGTTTAGATAGTTCACTTAAATCATCCGAACCATAAGCAATACCCATACTTATCGTTAAAGGGGAATTTTGTTTTGAGGTTCTTTCCCTAATTTGATCGATGATACTAAATTTTTCTTCTTCCATTTTTTCCAAAGAATTATAATGCATCATAACAATAAAACGATCTTCAGTGATTCGTTTCAAATATACATGATGCAATTTTGCCCAATTAGATAATTGTGTGGTAATAAAATTATCTAAGTTAGATATATTTCGATCGGTCATCCCTTGAGTAATCTCATCGTGATTATCAACAAAAATATTTCCAACAACAATTTTTTCATCTTCATATTTTGATTGGATAATAGCATATTCCGTAATGTCCATAAGATACACAACTCTTATATCTTTTTGAATAATGATTTGAAAAAACTTATCGCCCCATTTAGCTATCTTCAAACCAGAATCTTGGCTTTCTTTAACCAATGTGGCTAATTCACTATCAACATCTTCTAATTGTTTACCTAAAACTTCTTGATAACCCAAATGAGATTGAAGGTAAGGATTTATCCACTGCAATTGTAAGTTTTCATTAAACAATAAAATCCCAATTGGCATTTTTATAAGCGCTTCTTGTTCTCCACGTTTGATTCGAAAGGCTAAATCAGAAATATACTTCTTATTTTCAATTGTTAATTTTTTAAGCAGATTATACAACAAAAATAATAATATTATTAAAATAACCAATAATGCTAAACCAATTCCAAAATTAGCAAAGAACCCAAGAATAATCATGCTTAACTGCATCACTACTATAATTGCTATACTAGTTTGTATTTTTTTATTATTTAAGAATTCTGGAAGTTTTTCTTGAGATAATTTCTTATTCATAGCAGACTCCTTTTTTCATCTCTTTCCTATTTAAGATTCATTCTCTATTTTACCACTTGTTCCTTGAGTAGACAACTTGTTTCACATGAAACAAATTGCCTACAAAAAGTTCCACGTGAAACTTTTATATCGATGTCTTTTCCTAACAAGAAATCATATATTAAAGTCTTCATTAAAATTATTTCGATTTTTTGTTAAACATAACTTCACCTTATTATATGGTTAACTTTTAGTTGAATAATTTTTGATGTGGATAAATAAATGAGTTAAATGACTCACCAAAAAAACTAGGAATATATCTTTAAGAAGGAGTATGTTCAAACACATTTGTCATAGCCATTTTTGGAGTACTCTCCTCTAGCATGATCTTTCAATAGATAAAACAAAAAAGAGCTGAGACATATGCCTCAACTCCTTTGTTTGTTTTTTATTGTTCGTCAGTTACGAAAGGTAATAATCCCATAATACGAGCACGTTTAATTGCTTTAGTTAATTTACGTTGGTTTTTTGCGTATGTTCCAGTAACACGGCGTGGTAAAATTCTACCTCGTTCAGAGATAAAACGTTTTAAAAGATCAACATCTTTATAGTCCACATGTTCAATATGGTTTGCTGCAAAGAAATCAACTTTACGACGTTTTTTTCCGCCTCTACGTTGTTGAGCCATTTCATTTTCCTCCTTTATTTCCCACTCGTTTTAGAATGGTAAATCATCATCTGAAATATCAATCGGTTGTCCACTCTTTTCGAAAGGATCAGAGTTTCCAAAATTTTGATATTGTTGGTTACGGGGAGCAGCGTCTTGTGAATTACTTTGTGTTTTGTCATAGGTTTTTTGTTGAGAACCATTAGATCCCGGTTGAGAATCACTTTGATCTTTACGTTGATCATTCTTAGCTTTTGATTCTAATAATGAGAACGTTTCAACAACTATTTCTGTAACATACACACGTTGCCCTTGTTGATTATCATAAGAACGTGTTTGGATACGGCCTTCTACACCTACTAATGCACCTTTTCTAGTGAAATTTGCAAATGATTCAGCACTTTTTCTCCAAATAACACAGTTAATAAAATCAGCATCTCTTTCACCTTTTTGGTTTGTAAACTGTCTGTTTACAGCCAATGAAAAAGTTGCGACTGCTGTGCCAGTTGAAGTGTATCTTAAGTCAGCATCTTTTGTTAATCTTCCAACTAAAACAACATTGTTAATCACATTGCCCACTCCTTCCGATAAAAATGTTTCATGTGAAACATTCTTTTGCTTAGTCTTGTTCTCTAGTTGTCATATGACGCAGAATATCAGGACTGATCTTAGACAAACGATCGAATTCGTTAATTGCAGCTGCATCATTAGCAGTAAGTTTTACGATATGATAGATTCCTTCGTGGAAATCTTTAATTTCGTAAGCAAAACGACGTTTCGACCAGTCTTTAGATTCAGTGATTTCAGCACCATTATCTTTTAAAATAGTGTCAAAGCGTTCAACTAAAGCTGTTTTTTCAGCTTCATCGATGTTTGGACGGATAATGTATAATATTTCGTATTTTGCTACTTTACTCATCTTGACTGTCACCTCCTTATGGACTTTGGCTCTTTTTAAAGAGCAAGGAGAGTAATCTTTTGAACTTTCATTAGATTACTCACGTTTGTTCAGTATATCATGTTTTATTTCGAACATCAATACCTGAATTGGTTTTTAAACATTAATTTTTTTAGTTTAGTTATGATTATAAAGTCAAAAAGAGTGAGATATTAGTCCCACTCCTTTTGATTTTTTTTATTCTTCTGTTGTATCAGTATTTTCTTCTGTATCATTCTCAGAGTCGTTTAAACTATCAACTTCTTCGATTGATTCATTTAATTCTGTAGACGCTAATTCAGAAACAATTCCTGCTTCATCTATTTCCTCATCTATAACTTTTGCATCTACTTTTGCCATAGTTGAAACTTTTACATCTTCAGCTACTCGAATAACGCGTACTCCTAATGTTGCACGGCCTGTTTGCGATACCGCTGAAACACTAAAGCGAATAATAACACCTGTATTTGTTATTAACATAATATCTTCGTCACCTCTGACGGTTGTTAAACCAGCTAAATCACCATTTTTACTTGTGATATTAGCAGTTTTGATTCCTTTTCCGCCACGGCCTTTAATAGCATACTCACTTGCTTTAGTTCGTTTACCATACCCTTTTTCTGTAATGATCAGTACTTCAGAATCTTCTGTTAACAGATCTACTCCGATGACGTAATCATTTTCTCTTAATCGGATACCACGAACACCACCAGCGGTTCTACCCATATTTCGAACATCATCTTCATGGAAGCTTACAGCATAGCCTAAATGTGTTCCAATAATGATGTTTTGATCTCCATTGGTTACAGAAACAGACATCAATTCGTCATTATCTTTTAACACGATAGCTTTTAGACCGTTGCTTCGGATGTTAGAAAATGCTTTTACATCCGTTCGTTTAACTGTACCAAGAAGCGTTGTAAAGAAGAGATATAGACCTTCTTCAGTTTCTTCTCTAATATTTATGACGGCTTGAACGGTTTCTCCAGAGTCAATACCTAATAAGTTAATGACTGGGATTCCTTTAGCTGTACGGCCATATTCAGGAATTTCGTATCCTTTCGAACGGTAAACTTTCCCATTATTCGTAAAGAATAACAAAGTGTCATGCGTTGAACAAGAAACCAGGGTTTCAATGAAATCATCATCATGGACTCCCATTCCTTGAATGCCACGTCCACCACGTCTTTGCGATTTAAATTCAGAACTTGGAAGGCGTTTGATATACCCTTTATTTGTCAAAGTAATAACAATATCTTCTTCTTCGATTAAATCTTCGTCTTCAAGACTTAAAACTTCTCCAACTAATAACTCTGTCCGTCGAGCATCCCCAAATTTTTCTTGTACTTCAAGAAGCTCTACTTCAATTATCTTGTGTATCCGTTCCGGTTTAGCCAATATATCAGCCATATCTGCAATCAATGCCATCAATTCAGTATATTCCGCTTCGATTTTATCGCGCTCTAGACCCGTTAATCGAACCATTCGCATATCTAAAATCGCTTGTGCTTGTTTTTCTGATAAACCATATGTTTCAATCAAAGATGTTTTAGCAATATCTCCCGTTTTTGATCCACGGATAATGCGAATAATTTCATCAATATGATCTAAAGCAATTCTTAGACCTTCTAAGATGTGTGCACGTGCCTCAGCTTTACGTTTATCGTAAGCCGTTCTTCTACGAATGACAACTTCTTGATGTTTTAAATATTCTTCAAGAATGGATTTCAAACTTAGTACCTTAGGAACACCATTAACAATAGCTAGCATGTTGAAGCCAAAGGATGTTTGAAGAGATGTTAATTTATACAAATTATTCAAGACTACGCTTGCGCTAACATCGCGTCTCACGTCGATTACAACGCGCATACCGTCTCGATCGGATTCATCAGCTAGATCGGTGATACCTTCAATTCGTTTGTCTCTAGCTAAGTCAGCAATTCGTTCCACTAATCTTGCTTTATTTACCATGTAAGGCAATTCATGAACAATAATGCGTTCTTTGCCATTTTTTAATATTTCGATGTCAACTTTAGCACGGACCATAATCGATCCTTTACCGGTTTCATAAGCTTTTCTAATACCAGATTTACCCATTACTAATCCCCCAGTTGGGAAATCAGGACCAGGAATAGCTTCCATTAAATCAGCTGTTGTTGCCTCAGGATCATTCATCAAAATGTGCAATGCTGAGATAACCTCAGATAAGTTATGGGGTGGGATATTAGTAGCCATACCAACAGCAATACCCGTTACTCCGTTTACAAGTAGATTAGGAAAGCGAGCTGGCAAAACATCCGGTTCACGTTCTGATCCATCGTAGTTATCATGGTAATCAATCGTGTCTTTATTGATATCACGCAGCATTTCTAATGCCATTTTTGTCATTCGAGCTTCAGTATACCGCATCGCTGCAGCTCCATCGCCATCCACTGACCCAAAGTTTCCATGACCATCGACTAAAGGATAGCGGTAACTCCAAGTTTGGGCCATCCGAACCATTGATTCATAGATTGCACTATCTCCATGAGGATGGTATTTACCCATAACATCCCCAACGATACGTGCTGACTTTTTGTGAGATTTATCCGGCGTTACACCCAATTCGCTCATACCATATAAAATGCGGCGATGTACTGGTTTCAAACCATCTCGTACATCAGGCAATGCGCGCGCTACGATAACACTCATTGCATAATCAAGGAATGACGTACGCATTTCATGGCTTAATTCAATATTTGTTATATTTTCATTTGATTCTTCAGCCATTTTTTATTGTCCTCCTAATTGGATTAAATATCTAAATTCTGTACATAGCGTGCATTTTCTTCAATAAATTGACGTCTCGGTTCAACACGGTCACCCATTAACATATCACAGCTTTTATCCGCTTCAATGGCATCGTCAACCGTAACTTGTAGCATCCGTCTATTTTCTGGATTCATGGTTGTTTCCCATAATTGTTCAGCATCCATCTCTCCAAGTCCTTTGTAACGTTGGATCACCGGTTTTGGTGAGAGCGGAATTTCTTTCAAATAATTTTCCAATTCAACTTCGGAATCCAAATAAACCATTTTTTTACCTTGGCGTACTTGATACAAAGGCGGCTGAGCGATGTAGACATAACCCGCTTCAACTATTGGACGCATGTAGCGATAAAACAACGTTAATAAAAGTGTGCGAATATGTGCTCCATCAACGTCCGCATCGGTCATGATCACTAATTTGTGGTAACGGGCTTTAGAAACATCAAAGTCGTTTCCAAATCCGGTTCCCATAGCGGTAAACAATGATCGGATTTCTTCATTTGCTAAGATTCTATCTAGTGTTGCTTTTTCGACATTTAAAATTTTTCCACGAATCGGCAAAATAGCTTGGAATAGTCTTGAACGTCCTTGCTTAGCAGAACCTCCGGCAGAATCTCCCTCAACGATAAATAATTCACTGACAGATGGATCTTTACTTGAGCAATCAGCTAATTTACCTGGGAGGTTGCTGATCTCTAGTCCACTTTTTTTACGAGTAACTTCACGGGCTCTTTTTGCAGCTAAACGCGCTCTAGCGGCAAGCAAGCCTTTTTCAACAACTTGACGAGCTACTTGTGGGTTTTCCAGTAAGAATTTTTCAAAATGCGCAGAAAACAAGCGATCCGTAATAGTACGTGCTTCAGAGTTTCCTAATTTTGTCTTTGTTTGTCCTTCGAATTGAGGATCTGGATGTTTAATAGATAATACGATCGTTAATCCTTCACGAACATCTTCACCCGTTAAGTTTTCTTCATTTTCTTTGATCAATTTATTCTTTTTAGCGTAATCATTTATGACACGTGTCAAGGCTGTTTTGAATCCAAATTCATGTGTTCCACCTTCATAAGTATGGATGTTATTAGCAAAACTCATTAAGTTGTTATGGTAACCATCTGTATGTTGCATAGCTACTTCAACAGTGACACCAAGTTGTTCACCTTCTAGGAAAATAGGTTCATCATATAAAACCGTTTTATTTTCATTTAAAAAGGCTACATAACTCTGAATACCACCTTCATAGTGGTATTCTAAAAATTGTTCTTTACCAACACGTTTATCTTCAACTGTAATTTTTAATCCTTTGTTTAAGAAAGCTAATTCACGTACACGCGTAGCTAATTTATCAAAGTGAAATTCAACCGTTTCTTTAAATATTTCAGGATCTGGTACAAAATGGACCTTTGTTCCGTGTTTATCTGTTTCACCAAGCACTTCTACGTCATGGACAACTTTTCCTTGAGCATATTGTTGATGATAGATTTTTCCATTTTTATATACATAAACATCTAACGTAGTTGAAAGAGCATTAACCACTGAAGATCCTACCCCATGTAAGCCACCTGAAACTTTATAGCCTCCACCACCAAATTTACCACCTGCATGCAGAATCGTGAAAACAGTTTCTACTGCTGGACGGCCCGTTTTAGCTTGAATATCAACTGGGATTCCACGTCCATTATCCGTAACAATGATACTTTCATCTTTTTCAATACTAAGGTTAATTTCATCAGAAAAACCTGCTAGAGCTTCATCAATTGAATTATCTACGATTTCCCATACTAAATGGTGTAATCCTTCACTGCTTGTTGAACCAATGTACATCCCTGGACGTTTACGAACGGCTTCTAAACCTTCTAGAACTTGTATTTGACTCGCATCATATTCATTTGCTAAATCTTGTTTACTTTTCATTTCTTCAGACACACTCATTCACTCTCCATTTCTACTTGGCCATTATCAATCAGAAAAATTTTTGGAGCTTCCAGCATATTTTTCTTTATTCCATCTAAACTAGTTGTCGTTAAGAACGTTTGGACTTTGTTTTGAATAGCTTTCAACAAATGAGTTTGCCGTTCATCATCCAATTCTGATAGAACATCATCTAACAATAAGACAGGATACTCACCCGTCATTTCTTTCATCAAATCGATTTCAGCCAATTTAACACTCAATGCCGTTGTTCTTTGCTGGCCTTGAGAGCCATAGGTTTGGACATTTCTTCCATTCACACTAAATTTCAAGTCATCTCTATGAGGACCAAAAAGAGTTGTCCGTTGCTCTAATTCTCGTTGCTTGCCTTGAGTATAAGCATCCATTAAATCTAAATAAATTTGTTCTTTACTTGTCTCATTTGTAATTTTCAAACTACAAGTATAGCCAATTTCAAGTTGTTCTTTTTGTTTAGAAATTTCACCATGGATCGGTTTAGCCCAATTTTCCAATTTTTTTACAAACGAAAAACGCTCTAATAAAATAGCTGCTCCATACTCTGCTACCTGCTCAGTTAAAATATCTAAAAAAGTTAGATCTTTCTCTTTTTTAAAACTTAATTGCTTAAGATAACTATTTCTTTGTTTTAAAAGATGCTGATATTGCACAAGATGGTGTAAATAAATAGGGCTCATTTGCCCCATTTCCATATCTAAAAATTTTCTTCTGATAGAAGGTGAACCTTTTACCAAAGATAAATCTTCTGGCGCAAATAAGATGACATTTAAATTTCCAATGTATTCACTTAGTTTCTTTTGCTCCAAATGATTGAATTTTGCCTTTTTGCCTTTTTTGGAAATAGAAATTTCAAGTGGGAAACTTGTATTTTTCTTTTGTATTCTTCCACTTACCCGTGCAAAATCTTGGTCCCAACGAATAGTTTCTTTATCATTTGCAGTCCTATGGCTTCTTGCCATTGCTAATACGTAAATAGCTTCCATCAGACTAGTTTTTCCTTGGGCATTCTCCCCTAAGAAAACATTGATCCCCTTAGAAAAAATAACTTCAGCATGTTCATAGTTACGATAATTAGAAAGATGGATCTCTTTCAATAGCATTATTTTTTTTCCTCAATTGTTTCAGTAGCTGTACCTTCTGATTGGATAAAGTAAGTTCCTTCACTTGGTATTTCAACAACAGAACCAGGATAAAGTTTTTTTCCTCTACGATTTTCATTTTCAGCATCAACAAGTACTGTATGTTCAGCCAAGTACCATTTAGCCATGCCACCGCTGCTAATAATATTTACATGTTTTAAAAGTTGTCCTAATGTAATAAATTCACGATTGATTTTAATTGTTTTTTTCATATTTTTCACCTACTTTTCATTAAAATATGCGTGGACATAATCCACGCATCACACTTTCTCTTATTCTTCCTATTATACTATTTTTTAACCAATATTACAACTGAATCTAAAAATAACCCTACTATTATCGATTTTAGCTAAAAGATAAAAAAAGACCTTAAATCTGCCAAAATTGCTTAAAACGAAAATAACATGGTTATTTGAAGCACAATAAAAAAAACTACTTTTCAAATTGTATGAAAAGTAGTTTTTTTTATTTGATTTTTAAAAAGTTCGAACAGGTGTAATCAACTGAATAAAATCTTGGCCATTTTCACTTGGAACCAAGATAAAAGGACGGACTGGAGAAGTAAATTTAATTTTTATATCTGTTTGCCCAAAAGTTCTTAATGCGTCTTTCATATAATCCGGATTAAATGAAAGTTCGATTGGTTCGCCTTCAACAGATAAGTAATTTAATTCTTCTTTAACGTTACCAACTTCAGGTGAATTACCTGAGATTTCAATTAAATCTGGATTGATGGTAATTTTTACAACGTTATTTTTTCCTTCATGTGAGAGCAAAGAAGCACGTTCAATCGAACCCAATAATGCACTAGCACTGAAACTGATTTCTGTTGAAGAATTTTCTGGGATCAATCGTTTTGTATCAGGATAATAGCCTTCAAGTAGACGGGAATAAAAATACATATTTTCTGATTTAAATAAAACTTGATTTTCAGTAATCATCATTTCAATAGTGTCCGTTGTTTCATCTAGTGTACGAGATAATTCAACTAAACTCTTACCAGGAATAATAATATTGTATTTTTTTGATGCTTGTTCATCATTCATTTCAATCGGAATCACACGTTGACTCAAACGGTGACTATCTGTAGCAACTGCTAAAAATTTGCCGTTTTCAATAACAATGTTTACACCGGTCAATATCGGACGGCTTTCATGTGTCGAAATAGCAATAACCGTTTGTCCAATCACTTGTTTAAATAAATTTACCGGTAAAGTAAAGGATTCTGATGTATCAATGATTGGCAAGTGAGGGTAGTTATTAGGATCTAAGCCATTAATGGTAAAAGAAGCTGTTGCTGACGTGATCAATGCTTGAAAATGATCAAGTATTTCAATTGTCATCGTTTCTTCAGGTAGTTTTTTAACAATCTCACTAAAAAAGCGGGCTTGTAAAACAATTCCTCCAGTTTTTTCAATCGTTAACAAATTTTCTTCTTCTGAGATAGGGATAAAAGCTTCGATTGAAATGTCTGAGTCACTACCAGTTAAAGTTAGTCCTTCATCATTTGCAATGATTTTTAATCCAGTCAATATTGGAATAGTTGTTCTAGAAGAAATGGCACGCTGAACATCAGCTAGGCTTTTTAAAAAGGCACTTCGTTTAATTGTAAATTTCATTAATTTTACCTCCAGGGATAGTTTAATTTATGTTATAAGTTCTTTTAGTAATAGTAGTAGGGCCTGTGGATACTGTGGAAAACAAGGATAAGCTTTTTATTTAAAAGGTTTTACACATGTGGATAACTTGTTGATAAAAAAAGGATAACTCTATTAGTTATACACATGTGTAAAATAAAAAGCTATGTTAATTTTTTCTTTAAATCGGTTATTTCTTGTTTTAACTGTTCATCATTTGTTAAAGCATGTACGATTTTTTCATAAGCATGAATAACAGTTGTATGATCTTTCCCACCAAATTCAGCACCGATTTTAGGTAATGAATTTGACGTAAGTTCACGAGATAGATACATAGCGATTTGTCTGGGTAAAACAATAGATTTAATCCGCTTTTTACCTTTAAGATCAGCAATCGACAGTTGATAATATTTACTGACAACTTGTTGAACATCTAGAATGGTAAGGGTCGTTGGTTTTGCTGAAGGAAGCATACTTTTTAATGCATCAGCAGCTAAACTCGTGGTAATATCACGACTTTCGATTGCTGCGTAAGCTTGGACACGAACTAATGCACCCTCTAATTCTCTAATATTTGAATCAATTTGACCAGCGATATAACTTAAAGTGTCGCCTGGAATTTCTAAACGTTCAGCATTTGCCTTCTTTCTTAAAATAGCAATTCGCGTTTCCAGATCTGGAGGAGTGATATCTACGGATAACCCCCATGCAAATCTTGATACTAGACGTTCTTGTAATTTAGGAATTTCATTCGGCAAACGATCACTAGTCAATACGATTTGTTTACGATCATCGTACAGAGCATTAAAAGTATGGAAAAATTCCTCTTGCGTTCCTTCTTTATCTGCAAAAAATTGAATATCATCTACTAAAAGAAGATCAACACTACGGTATTCGTTTCTAAATTTTTCTTGTGTTTTATTTTGGATGGAATTTATAAAATCATTCGCAAATGTTTCACTACTCACATACTTGACACGTGCATCAGGGTTAAGTAGTAACATTTGGTGACCTATAGCATGCATCAAATGTGTTTTGCCAAGTCCAACTCCGCCATAGAAAAATAACGGATTGTAAATTGTTCCAGGTTCTTCCGCAACGACTAATGCTGCGGCATGAGCCATCTGATTTCCTTTACCTATAACGAAGGTATCAAAAGTATACTTTGTATTTAATTGAATATCTTTTTTAAACCAGTTTTTTTTAGGAACTTCATTACGATGATTATTATTGGCAAGGTTAGTAGTTTCTTGTTCATTTTTGATAACAAATAATGGCGAAATTTCACGGCTGGAGTATTCATAAATATTTTCAACGATTCGGGTAGCTAAGTTATTTTCCCAATACTCTTTATGCAAAGAAGAGGGGACTTCAATAATAATGTTGTTATCTGTGATACGGATTGGACTAGCACTTTCTATCCACGTATCATAGCTAACTTTGGATAGCGATTCTTTAAATTTTTCTTTCAAAAAATTCCATAGTGTTTGTAGATCGTCCAAAAGAGAACCTCCTTATAAAATGTGTCTAGGTTAGTTTAGCACTTTTATAAAAAGTTTTCCACAAGTAGTTTTTTTAAAAGAAAAATTATACACGTGCTGTCAATAAAGTTATGCACAGGAGAAAAACGATAGTGGATAACTTTATTTAATAACAACAAAAAGCAAAAAAATGTGGATAACTATATAACTTTTTTAATTGCTACAGTAACCTTAATTTGAGTTATACACAATTTTAAAGGAGGAGTGGATAACGTTTTTACACACCTTGTTCGTTTGTGGATAACCGGGTGATAACTTGAGGATAACAAAAGCGTAAAAAAAGTATTCCCCACCCTTGTGGGTAACTTTATACCCTTGTGGATAACTTTTTTTTGAATGAAAAAGGTATGGAAATTCTTAGTAAGTCTTAATAAAAGAGTAGAAAATGAAGGAGTATCAAAAGAATTTGCAAAAGTTTGTTTCATAATAAGCGGAAATATGCTATCATACATAGGTGAATGAATAAAAATAGGGCAAATATGTTTGACAAGACTATTTTTTCTTCGTTATAATAATTCTAGACTGTCTTTGGGATAATGTAAAAAACAATAATGAGAGATAGTTTTTACAGGAGGTGTATCACGCATGAAAAGAACTTACCAACCTAAAAAACGTAAACGTCAAAAAGTACATGGCTTCCGTAAACGCATGAGTACTAAAAGTGGGCGTAATGTATTACAAAGTAGACGCCGTAAAGGAAGAAAAGTATTGTCTGCATAGATCACTGAACGTTTCAGTGGTTTTTTTTTTTAGGATATGAATAAAAATTACTCAGTAATCGTTTTTCTTTATATGATTACTGGGTAATTTAATTCTTATCCAATTAAATAAAATAAAATTTTTATTAACTTAAATAGAGATGAGAGGTTATTTGAATGAGAAAAACCTATCGTGTCAAAAAAGAAGCAGAATTTCAAAAAGTTTTTCACCATGGCAAATCAACAGCGAATCGCCAATTTGTCATCTATGTGCTAGATAAAAAGGACCAACCACATTTTCGTGTAGGAATATCTGTTGGTAAAAAAATAGGCAATGCTGTTATGCGGAATGATGTCAAAAGAAGGATTCGACAAAGTTTAACTGAGCTAAAACCGCAGCTAAAAGCAGAAAATGATTTTATTGTGATTGCTCGTAAACCAATAGCAGATATGACAATGAAGGAAACAAAAAAAAGCTTGACGCATGTCTTAAAGCTTGCAAAATTACTAAGATAGATTTACTTATTAGAGTGGAGGACATAACGTGAACAAACGTAAGCGATTACTTCTTTTATTAGGGACCGTTTTTTTAGCAGTTGTTTTGGTGGGTTGTGGCACTTCACCCATTACAGAACAAAGTACAGGGATTTGGGATAAATACATTGTTTTTAACTTCTCCCGTATCATCATTTGGTTAGCTGATTTATTTGGTGGGAGTTTTGGTATTGGAATCATTATTTTCACATTGATCATTCGATTGGTTCTTTTACCTGTCATGCACCATCAAACAAAAAGTACTCAAAAAATGTCAGAAATGCAACCGCAATTAAAAAAATTGCAAGAAAAATATGCTACTAAAGATCCGGATACTCAAAATAAATTAAAAGAAGAAACGTCTAAGTTATATGCAGAAGCAGGGGTTAATCCTGTAGCAGGGTGCTTGCCATTGATTATTCAAATGCCAGTGCTGATTGCTATGTATCAAGCCATTAGCCGTACAGAAGCTTTGAAAACAGGAGATTTTTTATGGATGAATCTGGGAGCACCAGATCCATATTTCATTTTAGCTGTACTAGCTGCTATATTGACGTATGCAACAACTAAGCTATCAACTATGAGTCAATTAGAGTCTAATCCAACAACAACAGCTATGATGTATATGATGCCAGCATTGATTTTATTCATGGGGATCACATTACCAAGTGCATTATCATTATATTGGGTTGTAGGAAATGCTTTTTCTGTTGGTCAAACATTATTATTGAATAATCCTTTTAAAATAAAGAAGGCACGTGAAGAAAAAAATAAAGCTGAACGTGATCGCCAACGTGCTCTTGAAAAAGCTTTAAAACCTAAAAAAAGAAGAAAATAAAACAAACTTGAACAATTAGATTTAGTTAGAATGGAGGTAGGCAAATGAATAAGTATACAGCTCAAGCTGAAACGATAGATGAAGCTATCCAAAAGGCATTGAAAGAACTTGGGATTACGAAAAAAGAAGCCTCTATTGAAGTAATAGAACAAGGCAGAAAAGGTATTTTTAAGATTGGGAAAAAAGATGCAATCGTAACAGTCACAAAAATTGCAGCTGAAAATGATGTTAATAATTTCTTTGACAAATCTTCCAGTAAAACTGAAATAGGAAAAACAGCATCAGACTCAAGTGAACGTGAAGTAGAAGAGGCTCCGATTTTGACAGAAATGATTATTTCGGACGAAGAAGAGCTTTCTAGGCAAGCGGATAACAAAAGAAATGATGAAGAGGCTATTAAGATGGTGGCAGATTACCTGCAAGAGATTGTCCAAAAAATGGGTATTTCTAGTACGGTAAGAATAGAAGAAACTAGAAAACAAGTCGTTTTTCATATTGAAACAGAAAAAGCGGGTTTGGTCATTGGCAAACATGGTAAAGTACTAAATGCTTTACAATCATTAGCTCAAGTGTTGTTGCATCATCATGCTAAAACAAAACTTGATGCGGTTGTAAATGTTGGAGACTATCGTGAGCGTAGAGAAAATGCTTTGAGAGAAGTAGCAGAGCGGACTGCTGCGAAAGTCCGTCGCACACAGCAACCTGTATACTTAGAACCAATGCCTGCTTCGGAAAGAAAACAAATCCATTTCTATTTGAGTAAAGATGATGGTGTTGTCACTCACTCTGAAGGTAATGAACCTCATCGCTATTTAGTAGTTGAATTAAAGTGAAAGTATTTAGTAGAATTTAATTACTAGTTAAATGAATTGCGTGATTAAGTAAAAAAAGAGGCTGAGGCATAAACTAGCTGTGAATAAGAAAAGGGTCTGTTTATTAGGAAACTGATAAACAGACCCTTTTTTTGTTCTATATTGATTGTTTAATAAATGGTGTTAGTGTTTTAAATAAATTTCTTCTGTAATGGACGGGTTTGCTTGTGAAGAGCCATGGAAGCAGCCCTATTTCACTAGAAAGAGTTGAAAAATTTCTAAGCCAAAAGTCTAGTAGGTTGATGGGAAAGAATCCTGTATAGTAGAAGTAACGAATTAAGGATGAGTAGGTGGATAGGTTGATGAAAATTATGATTATTGAAGATGATTTAGTAATTGCTTCAAGTTTGAAAGAAGAGTTGATGAAATGGCAATACAGTGCCTTCTATGTCACAGATTTTAATGACGTAATGACTAGATTTACGCAAGAAGTACCACAATTAGTCTTAATAGATATCAAACTTCCGTATTTTAATGGCTATTATTGGTGTACGGAGATTCGTAAAATTTCTCAAGTACCCATTATTTTTGTTTCTTCTCAAAGTGAGCGAATGGACATTGTAATGGCAATTCAAATGGGAGCAGATGATTTCATTAGTAAGCCATTTGATTTAACAGTTGCTTTAGCCAAAATACAAGCATTGTTGCGGAGAACGTATGATTTTACTGGTAATGATGCTTACCTGAGTTATCAGCAGGTCTATCTAAAAACAAGCGAATTGAAGGTTCAATACCAGGATCAAGAAGTGGAATTGACCAAAAATGAAATAAAAATTTTAGAAGTACTCTTTCTACAAAAAGGAGCTTTTGTTTCACGAGAGGCTATTATGATGAAATTATGGGAAAATGATTCATTTATCGATGACAACACATTAGCCGTTAATATCAATCGTTTGCGCAAAAAGTTAACGGAATTAAACTTGTCTAACTTTATTGTAACCAAAAAAGGATATGGCTATGGACTTCAAAAGGATGATCATGATGAAACCAACTAAGAAATGGATAGCTATTTTTATTGCTTTTATTAAAGCCAATCAATCTTTGCTGATCGTATATATACTTAACATTTTAGTCTTTAGTCTCATCTACCTATTAGGACGATTGCCACTTTATTTTTTACTATTTAGTATTGAACTTTCTTTATTTATAGGTAGTTGTTTTTTTGTATTTCAGTTTTCAAGGTATTATAAGCGATTTCGATTGCTTGAACAGTTAGATAAGGACCCGGTCTATACGTTGAAACAATTATCGGTTAGTCAAGACCCTAGTGAAGTCTTTCTGCGGCTTAAAATTGAAGATTTAATGAAAGAAATTCAACAAATTGAAAGAAAAAATTTGCAGAGAAGCAATTCTCAGATGGATTATTTTACTTTGTGGCTTCATCAAATTAAAACACCTATTTCAGCTATCAGCTTATTGGTGCAACGAAACAGTCAAACGGAATCTAGCCACCAAATGGAACAAGAGCTATTACGGATTGAAAACTATACACATATGGCATTAAATTATTTGAAAATTGAAAACAGTGGTTCAGATTTGGATTTTGTAGAAGTTGCACTTGATCGTGTAATCAAAGAGACGGTTAAAAAATTTTCTATTTTATTTATTTACAATCGTATCCAATTAGACTACCAAGAGACAGCAGTCATTACTTTGTCAGATGAAAAGTGGTTGCGGGTATTAGTTGAACAGATTCTTTCCAATAGTTTAAAATATACGCCAGAAGGTGGCACTATCAAGATTTATATGAGTCCAACACAAAAGCAACAGCTCATTATTGAAGATACCGGTATTGGCATCCGCTCTGAAGATTTGCCGCGCATATTTGAACGCGGGTATTCAGGATTTAATGGAAGAATACATGAAAAATCAACTGGACTTGGGTTATTTCTTAGCCAAGAAATTACAAAACGACTTGGGCATAACCTGTTGATCGAGTCAATTTTAGGAAAAGGTACCAAAGTGATGATTGATTTAGCCAGAGAGCCGTTAATAAAAGACTATTGATAGGTAAACTTACAAAACTGTAAGGTTAAACAACCAAATGTAAGAAAAGATAAAAGCAGCCGATGTTCATTTTTATTAAACTAGTAATAGCGATAAAGAAGTGAACAGGAGGAAACAATCATGACATTATTAGAAGTGAATCATTTAAAAAAAACCTATACGGGAAGATTTTCATCGCAGGGAGTCCAAGCCTTAAAAGACATAAATTTTTCAGTTGAAAAAGGAGAATTTGTTTCAATTATGGGAGAATCGGGTTCAGGAAAAACAAGCTTATTGAACATCCTAGCAACACTCGATACAGCTACTACTGGTGAAGTAATGCTGGAAGGAAGAGACCTAACAGAGATTAAAGATAGAGAGATTTCTAATTTCCGTAGAGATTACCTAGGATTTGTTTTCCAAGATTTTAACTTATTGGATAATTTTTCAATCAAAGACAATATTTTATTGCCGCTTGTGCTATCTAATACGCCAATAACTGAAATGGAGAATCGCTTGATGCCTATCATTAAAAAATTAAAAATTGATGGAGTGATCAATCATTATCCGTATGAAGTTTCTGGGGGACAGAAACAGCGAGCTGCAGTAGCTCGAGCCTTGATTACAAATCCAAAATTATTACTTGCAGATGAACCCACTGGAGCACTGGATTCAAAATCTAGCCAGAGTCTGTTAGAAACCTTTGAATCCATTAATAATGCTGGTCAAACGATTATTATGGTTACCCATAGTACAAGAGCAGCAGCCTACTCGAACCGCGTTTTGTTTATTCAAGATGGCGAAGTGTATCACGAGATTTATCGTGGCGAACAAACACCCGATCAGTTTATGGATAAAATTTCTCAAGCGTTGGTTGTTTTAGCAAATAGAGGTGAGCAACATGAATAAATTTTTTTTTTCAAAGTTAGCCTTACGTAACCTTAAATCCAATAAGCAAATTTATTTTCCTTATATTTTTGCATCAATTGCAACAGTAGCGATGTTTTATATGATGGTTGCTTTAATGGGGAATGAATTTATTCAAACTAGATCAGATACGTTGTCTACACTTTTTACTTTAGGAGCTGTAGTCGTTGGGGCCTTTTCGTTTATATTTATTTTGTATACCAATAGTTTTCTGATCAAACGTCGAAAAAAAGAAATTGGGCTGTATGCGATATTGGGAATGAAGAAGAGCCATGTCTCTAAGATATTGACGATTGAATCAATCACAACAAGTTTTTTTAGTATTGTGATCGGTTTGATCGTTGGACACCTATTGGGAGAGCTTACTTTTCTTATTTTAAACTATGCTTTAAAATTTGGAATCAAAATGTCGTTTCCTTTTACAATAATGGCAACGGCGATTACGATTGGATTATTTGTGCTAATCTTTTTAATAACGTTAATTTACAATATCACGCAAGTAACATTTTCTAATCCTATCCAATTGATTAAAGGCAAACAAACAGGAGAACGAGAACCAAAAAGCTCGATTTTACTTTTTATTCTTTCTTTATTATTGATTGGATCAGGATACTGGATGTCGGTAGCTATCGACAATCCACTTGATGCTATCCTTTATTTTTTTCTTGCCGTAGTGTTAGTTATTGCTGGTACGTATTTTTTATTTATTGCTGGATCTATTTTCATTCTGAAAGCACTAAAGAAAAATAAGGCGTTGTATTATCGTCCAAGTCCATTTATTTCAATCTCCGGTATGCTTTATCGGATGAAACAAAATGCAGTAGGATTAGCGAATATTACTATTTTAGCAACGATGGTCATCATTGCGGTATCAACAACCGCGGCTATTTTTATTGGAACTCAAGATACTTTAGAGGTTCGTTTTCCATATGAAAATCAAAGAACTTATTATAAAACGGTCGATTTAGAAGAACAACTTGATGCAATCAAAAAGGAAACAGTAACGAGTGGATTAAAAGTTACAGAGACAGAGATGTATACGTACTATAATCTGTTTCCACTAATTGAAAAAAATGAAATGGTTATTGGAGAAACTGATTTTTCCAAAAGAATACCGGATACTGTCCAATTACTTGTCAGAGAAGATTATGAGAGGATAGCTGATCAAGCGATCGAGTTAAAATCTAATGAAGTATTGTTATTTGATTTAAACAATACATTTGATTTTTCAACATTGCTAATTGGAGACACAACGTATCAAATTAAATCAAAAATCGAAAATCCTTTGAAAATGGACGAATCACAGAGTCCAAATATGATTGTAGTAGTAGATTCTAAAGAGGTTGTAGAATCCATAATAGCTACTGATCTTGAAGTAAGAGGGATTGAAATTCCGATTGTTTCCGATGCAGTCTTATCTTGGAACACGACTGGAACGCAAGAGCAAAAAAAAGACTATTCCAACAAAATAGCAGCTAGTGATAGCGATAACTCATATTTTGACTCAAAAGAACTTCTGCGTGAAGAATGGTACAGTATGAATGGTGGATTTTTGTTCTTAGGTATTTTTCTTGGTTTATTGTTTACGTTTGGTGCAGCGTTGATTACGTATTTCAAACAAGTCTCAGAAGGCTATGATGACCGAGAAAAATTTCAAATTATGCAAAAAGTTGGGTTAGATAAACAGATGATTCGTAAAACTACACGCCTACAAATTATTTGGATGTTCCTTTTACCATTAATTATTGCTGTAATTCATGTGATATTTGCTTTTCCAATTATTCAAAAATTATTGCTTATTTTTAGTGTGGTCAATACAGCATTAATCTTTTGGTGTTTTATCGGCGTAATAGTTGGCTTTAGTTTAATTTATTGGATTATTTATCAAGTAACGTCAAAAGTTTATTATAGTATTGTTGAATAATTAAATTGCTAAATAAAGGGCTGGTGTAAGAATGTTAAGATTCTTATACCAGCTTTTTACTGCTCAAAAAGTCGTTTTTGTTATACGGTAAGTTTTCAAAAGTTTAGAAAAAGAAAGATAAAACGCTTGCATTCCCTAATGAAAAAGGTTACATTGTACTTGTATATACAAGTTGCAATTATAAAATTATTTTTAGGAGGAAAGAAAATGGCAGATTACACACAAGATGCAAAGCAGCTTTTAGAAGATATCGGAGGTCCCGATAATATTTCTGCAGTCAGTCACTGTGCCACTCGTATGCGTTTCGTATTAAATGATCCTGCAAAAGCAGACAGCAAAAAAATCGAGGATATTCCTGCAGTTAAAGGTACTTTTACTCAAGCCGGTCAGTACCAAGTTATTATTGGTAACGATGTTGCCACATTTTATAATGAATTTTCAAAAATTTCCGGTAAAGAAGGCGTATCAAAGGACGAAGTAAAAGCAGCAAGTAAGCAGAATCAAAATCCGATACAACGTGCGATGTCTGTTTTAGCAGAAATTTTCACTCCAATTATTCCGGCAATCGTAGTAGGTGGGCTGATTTTAGGGTTCCGTAACATCTTAGAAGCTATCCCTATGGAATCGCTTGGTCAATTGATGGTAGATGGTGTAGCACAAGTCAATAATGCTGGAGAACCAGTTTATAATACAATTGTTAATGTTAGTCAGTTTTGGAGTGGTGTTAACTCGTTCTTATGGCTGATTGGTGAAGCTATTTTCCACTTCTTACCAGTCGGTATCACTTGGAGCGTTGCTAAGAAAATGGGAACGACTCAAATTCTAGGAATCGTTTTAGGGATCACATTAGTATCACCTCAATTATTGAATGCGTATGCAGTTGCTGGAACAGCAGCAGCAGAAGTTCCTGTATGGGATTTTGGGTACTTTACGATTGATATGATCGGGTACCAAGCACAAGTTATTCCTGCTATGTTAGCTGGATTTTTACTTGCTTATCTAGAATTGTGGTTACGTAAAGTTATCCCACAAGCTATTTCAATGATTTTTGTACCATTCTTTGCTTTAGTTCCAACCGTTTTACTTGCACATACAGTTTTAGGTCCAATTGGTTGGGTTATAGGGAACTGGGTCTCAAGTGTCGTTTATGCAGGATTAGGAAGTTCGTTTAACTGGTTATTTGGAGCATTGTTTGGCTTCTTATATGCACCATTAGTGATTACTGGATTGCACCACATGACAAATGCAATCGATCTACAATTGATTGCTGATTTCGACGGAACCAATTTATGGCCAATGATTGCTTTGTCAAATATTGCTCAAGGTTCAGCAGTATTAGCTATTATTTTCTTACACCGTGGAAATGAAAAAGAAGAACAAGTGTCTATCCCAGCAGCGATCTCTTGTTATTTAGGTGTAACAGAACCAGCTATGTTCGGGATAAATATTAAGTATATCTACCCATTTGTAGCAGCTATGATTGGTTCGGGTCTTGCAGGGTTGATAGCAACTATTTTTAATGTAACAGCCAATTCAATTGGTGTTGGTGGACTTCCAGGAATTTTATCTATTCAAAATGAATACTGGGGCATCTTCTTAGTTTGTATGGCAATCTCAATTGTGGTACCGTTTGTCTTGACAGTTGTATTCCGTAAATACAATATTTTAAATAAATCAGATCAAGTCGTTGTTACAGAACCAGAATTAGGAAAATAATTTTTAGAGAGTAGGAATAAAATGAGTACCTTTCATGAGAAAGTTGTGTATCAGATTTACCCAAAATCTTTTAAGGATTCAAATGGAGATGGAGTAGGGGATTTAAAAGGGATTATTGAAAAAATACCCTATCTAGCTGACTTAGGTGTTGATGTATTATGGATCAATCCATTTTTCATTTCTCCTCAAAAAGACAATGGCTATGATATCGCTGATTATGTAGAAATCGATCCATTATTTGGAACGATGGAAGATTTTGAGGAACTCATTGCTGTAACTGTTGAATACAAACTGGAAATTATGTTGGATATGGTTTTAAATCATACATCTATTGAACATGAATGGTTTCAACGAGCTTTAAAGGGAGAAAAAAAATACCAAGATTACTATATCTTACGTGACCCCAAAGCAGATGGAAGCCACCCTACAAACTGGGTCTCAAAATTTGGAGGCCCAGCTTGGGCTCCTTTTGCGGATACTGGAAAAGAGTACTTGCATTTATATGATGTGTCGCAAGCGGACTTAGATTGGCGTAATCCTGAAGTAAGAGAAGAAGTATTCAATGTAGTCAATTTTTGGTTAGAAAAAGGCGTAAAAGGATTCCGATTTGATGTAATCAACGTTATTGGTAAAGAGGAAGTCCTTATTGATGCAGAAGATGGCGTAGGAAAATCTTTGTATACTGATCGACCAATAGCGCATGAATTTATTCATGAAATGAATCAAAAAACTTTTGGAAAACAATCCAATATAATGACTGTTGGAGAAATGTCTTCAACGACGATTGAAAATGGGATCGCTTATTCTAATCCTGATAAACAAGAGCTTTCTATGGTTTTTAGTTTCCATCATTTGAAAGTCGACTATTTAGATGGAGAAAAATGGAGTAAGATGCCATTTGATTTTATGAAATTAAAAAAATTACTCAATGATTGGCAAGAGGGAATGTCTAAAGGAAATGGTTGGAATGCATTGTTCTGGAATAACCATGACCAACCACGAGCAATAAGCCGCTTTGGAGACCCTATTCATCATTTTGAGGCATCTGCTAAGCTTTTAGCTCAGACGATTCATTTGCTGCGTGGAACTCCTTATGTGTATCAAGGGGAAGAACTTGGTATGACGAATCCAGAATTTCAAGAAATTACCGATTATGCAGATGTAGAAACGCACAATGCTTATAAAGAACTGCAAGATAATGGTTTGTTACCTGAAGAAATCATGGAAATCATCAAAGAAAAATCGCGAGATAACAGCCGAACCCCAATGCATTGGACAGATGAAAAAAATGCTGGTTTTACAACTGGAGAACCATGGATAAAAGTAGCTGGAAACTATCCTGAAATCAATGTAGAAAAAGAGCGAAAAGAAGGAACGATTTTCACCTTTTATAAAAAATTAATTCAACTTAGAAAAAAGATGCCAATCATTGCTGAAGGAGATTACCGTGGAGTCTTAATGGATCATCCGAGCATCTATGGTTATGTAAGAGAGTATGAAGGTGAACAATTATTAGTTCTTAGTCATTTCTATGCAGAAGCTGTAACGGTTGAAATTCCGCAAGAATTTTTAACTAGAGCTAGTTGTTATCTTATTGGTAATGGGGAAAAGAGAGTATTGACAGCAAAAATGGAATTAGGTCCTTATGAAACGATGGCTTTCTATTTTGAAGCAGATGAAAAAAAGAAGGGGTAATTTATGAATAAATTTGAATGGAAAAAACACTCAAAGGAACTTTATTTACCAAAACAAAAGCCAGCTATTATTGAAGTTCCAGAAATGAAATTTTTTACAATAGAAGGCAAGGGTAATCCGAATAGTGAACCATTTAAAAAGAATATTGAAACTCTTTATTCCTTGTCATATGCAGTAAAAATGATGTCAAAAAAAGGAATGACTCCAGAAGGCTATTTTGACTATACCGTTTTTCCTTTAGAAGGCTATTGGGATTTGGATGAAAAAGGTAGGAAGTTAGATTATCTAAATAAGGATCATTTAGTATACAAGTTAATGATCAGACAACCTGATTTTGTGACCGAGGATGTATTTCATTATGCCATGGATAACGTCAATGGAAAAAAGAAAGCTATTGATTTAGAAGGTGTCCGATTCGAATCGATAACAGAAGGCCTATGTGTGCAAGCCTTGCACATTGGAAGTTATGAGGGAGAACCAGAAACATTCGAATTAATGGAATAATTTTGTTCGCAAAATAATCTTAAAAGAGCAGAAAAAACCCATAAAGAAATTTATCTTTCAGATGCGAGAAAAACGGCACCAGAAAAATTAAAGACGGTTTTGCGATTTAAAGTGACTAAGATTTAATTTTGCCTGTATTTTGGGACGTAATTAACTGAGAATAAGAAAAAAGGTCTGTTTATCAGGAAACTGATAAATAGACCTTTTTTTGTTTTATAGCGATTGATTGAAATTTGGTAAGTGACTGGATTAAATTTAGCAACACTAAAATTATAAACCGAATTTTTTTAAAGTGAGTTTCTACGTCTGGCAAAATCGACAAAACGAAAGCGATCCAAGCGGTGACGAGACTCGGTATGCTGAAAGAGAGTCGTGTTTTCTAAATAAACATCACTTCGTACAACCACAACATGGGTATCATCTTGTAAATCCATCAAGCGTTTATCTTCTTCTGTGATAGGATCTACCGTTATCTCTTTTTGAGCATAACTGATGGTTAATCCAAGTGTGTGTTCAATATAATAGTACAATGAATGTTCAGCGGCATCAGTTGGAATAGTTGGAATGATAGAAGTGAGCAAGTAGTCTTTATCTATGATAACTACTTCGTTGTTTACTTTTCTCAATCGTTCAAGATACAAAATAGAAGTATCTAATGGAAGCTTTAAATGATCAGCTAAGTATTCAGAAATCGGTTGTAAGTCATTGTGAACCACGATAGTTTGACTATTCATTTGTTGTGCATCTTGAAGTTCCTTGTAGCTTGTTAAGCCAGAGACAGGGAAATCAAAGCGTTTAACGTCTAAAACAACAGAGCCTTTCCCCTGCAGCTTTTGAATATACCCTTTTTCTAAAAGTAAATTTAAGGCCTTTCGGATTGTTTCACGGGAAACATTGTATGTTTTTACTAGTTCATTCTCACTAGGCAAAAGATCACCGGAAATAAAGCGTTGATTTAAAATATCCGCTTCAAGATCTAAAAAAATTTCGTTAAACTTACTCATATATATTCCTCACATTCTTATCCTTAACTTATATTCTAGCATAATCTAGTACGAAAAACTTACAATAAAGAGTTGTTTTTAAAATTAGCTAGTGTAGTATTGTAAGAATATAAAAACGAAAATTCTATAAAAAATGAGGAGGTATTTAATTTGGAAAATGTAAAAACTTCAGCATTAGAAAAAAGAATAAAAGCGGCAGCTAAAAAGATACCAGCTGATTTAGTCGTTAAAAATGGAACGATCGTAAACGTATTTACGGGAGAACTTATGTGTGGAGATATCGCTATTACAGAAGGTATGATTGTAGGAATCGGTTCGTATGATGGAGTTGAAATCATTGATGCGCAAAATAAAATCATTGTTCCAGGGTTTATTGATGGACATGTACATATTGAAAGCTCATTGTTGACCCCAAAAGAATTTTCAAAAGTGGTCTTGCAGCATGGTGTAACAAGTGTCATTACAGACCCGCATGAAATTGCGAATGTCGCTGGAGCGGATGGTATTCAATTTATGTTAGAAGAAGCTGGGAAATTGCCAATGGACATTTATGTCATGTTATCTTCTAGTGTCCCAGCAACAGCGTTTGAAAATAATGGAGCAGTATTAACTGCTGAACAACTTAAACCGTTCTTATCCGAACCGAAAGTATTAGGTTTAGCAGAAGTGATGGATTTTGTGTCTGTTAAAAAAGGCGATCGTGTCATGATGGATAAGCTTGCAATGGTTCAAGAAATGAACGGGTTTATCGATGGGCATGCTGCCGGTTTGACAAGAGAGGAATTGAATATTTATTTAGCAGCTGGAATTCGAACTGATCATGAAGGTATCAATGCTCAAGAAGCAAAAGATCGTTTAGACTTGGGAATGTATTTAATGATCCGAGAGGGTACTGTAGCTAAAGATTTAACTGCCTTATTACCTGCTGTAACGGTCAAAAATGCTAGAAGATGTTTATTTGTAACAGACGATAAATTGATTGATGATTTAATAGAAGAGGGTAGTATTGATCATATTATCCGATTGGCCATCCAAAAGGGACTAGATCCTATAACGGCTATCCAAATGGGCACTTTAAATACAGCGGAATGTTTTAATCTTAAACACCTAGGTGCAATTGCTTCAGGTTATCAAGCTGATTTCTTGATTTTGGATGATTTAGAAACGATTGCTATTGATCAAGTATATAAAAAAGGTATTTGTATCTCAGATAATGGAAAGTTAAACAGTTCCTTATTTGAAACGAGTCTTAAGACAAAGCTTAGCGGCGCTGACCTAGCAAAAATAAATACGCAAGAACTGATAATGGACGCATTAGCGATTCCTTTAACGGATTCCACTTGTAATGTTATCGGAATTATTCCAAATAGTTTGGTTACCGATCATTTAAAAGAAACAGTTAACGTTGAAAAAGGTCTTTTTGTACCTTCAACTAAAAAAGATCAGTTAAAAATCGCGGTTATTGAACGGCATAAAGGATTGAATCATATTGGGTTGGGCATTGTAAAAGGTTTTCGCTTGAAAAATGGCGCAATTGCCACAACTGTGGCTCATGATTCACACAACATAGTAGCAGTAGGCACTTCTGATCAAGAGATATTAAAAGCAGTTGAACAAGTAATCAAAACTAATGGAGGTTTAGCGGTTGTTTCAGGAGAGCAAGTTTTAGCTTCGCTAGCGCTACCTGTAGCAGGTTTGATGACAGAATCTGGGTATATAGAAGTCAATCAAACTTTAAAAAAATTAAATGAAGCTGTCACAATGATTGGGGAATCTGTCAACTTTAATCCATTTTTGACCTTATCCTTTTTGACTCTTCCAGTCATTCCAAAATTAAAACTAACAGACTTAGGATTATTTGATTTTGAAAGTTTTTCTCATATACCGATTCAAGCTATAAAAGAGCAATAAAAAATCCACCTGAAAGATTATTATCTTTTAGGTGGATTTTTTTATTAACTATTCGAAATCGGGGGAAATGAATAAGTTAGGTTTAATTCAAATTTATTAGTTTAAAATTTGAACGTCAATTGTTTGTCTACCAAAATTTGTAGCTGTTGTTAAATCAGTGATGTGGACGTCGATACGATTGCCATTAATAGCACTACCAGTGTCTCCAGCAGTAAAAGTACCGTATCCTGGAACGTAAACAGTTGATCCTAAAGGAATGACACTTGGGTCAACAGCGATAACATTTGGATTTTGATTTAAGTTGATTCCAGTTGCAGTAGTATCACTTAATTCTGGTTGGTTCGTTGAGTAAGCTGTTGCTTCAACAGTAACGGTTTGACCAGAACTTTCAGATGGTGTTTCAGCTTTAGGTGCTTCTGGTGTGGTTGCTGCAGGTTCTTCAACAGCGACAGGTTCTTCAACGACAGGTGCTTCTTCAACGACAGGTTCTTTAACTTCTACAACTTCTTTAGGTTCACTAACGTTGTAGCTTTTAGTATCTTCAGCTGTTTCAATAGTAACAGTTGAGTGATCAGCAGATAAAGAAATAGTATTGCCACTATAAATAGCATTGGCATTATTGATATCATTTACATCTACTAAAGAATCAATAGATAAATCAGTTGCTAAGGCTACAGATGATAATGTATCGCCCCATTGAATCGTGTATTCTGTGCTGCCGTCTTCAGTACTTTTAAGATCTTGTTTAATTTCATTTGCAGTACGAGCTTCCCAAGTACTTGCAGTATATTCAGCAGCTGATGCTTCTGCTGGATTTGAAACAGCTATAACCCCTGTTAAAGCTAAAGTTGCACTTGCTATAAAAAATTTCGATTTAAAGTTTTTCATTTTTTTTTGTTCTCCTTTTGTTTTGTATTTTGCCAAGAATAGTGTTTCGCCTACAAATTACTTAAGGTAAGAGAAGTTGACTGTGGATTCTGAGCGACATTGTTTATTTTGAGCTATAAGCTCTATACAAATGAAGGTATTTCTCCTTCAACAAATGCTATCCTACCACGGTAAAAAAAAAAGAAAAGTCCTTTTAGCCATTCGTCATGAGTTCTTATTGATTCTGTATTAATTGAAGAGTTTCTTTACTAAAAGAATACAAAAAGCAAGTTTTGTCGTAAAATATGACTTAATTTGTAATTTATATTGAATGGATCTTATCTCGGAAAGCAAAAAAAAATCTGTAGGTTCTATTTTTAAAATGGTAAAATGCTTGAAACAGCGGTTTTAAGGCGATTGGAGGGTCGTATGACAAAAGAGAGTTACGATAAAATCAATGCCATTAAATGGATTGGAATTATTACAATGACAATTGACCATGTGGGTTATTACTTGTTTCCTCAAATGATTTGGTTGCGTATTATAGGAAGAATTGCATTTCCTTGCTTCCTTTACACGACTATTCAAGGTGTTGAACATACAAGGAATTTCAAAAAATACCTTTCTCAATTGATAGTAACGGGAATTTTAACCATTCCTATCACCCAATATTCTGGAACAACATTTAATATCTTGTTTACGCTGGCCTTGTTGGCTATTTCTGTGAAAGATAAACGTTTTTTTGTACTATCGCTAGTGCTAAGCTACTTTTGTGAGTATGGGATATATGGTTTTTTACTAGGATGGGCTATTTATTATATGGTCTCTTTTCATCAAGGATTTGGCGTCTTTCTCTTTTTGGGAGTGCAGTTTCTCGCAGGATCGATAATACAAATTTTTGCTGTTTTAGCTATTTTCCTACTACTAAATAGCACCTATAGTCACACAAAAAAAATACCCAAAATTTTTGGCTATCTCTATTATCCACTGCATCAAGTCCTTTTATTGGCTATTCGATTTAATTTATAACTAAGGAGTGAAATCATGAAAGAACAAGAAATGTGGCAAAAATTTTGTTTAACCTTCCCGGAGTATCAGGATAAGACTTACCAGGCTTGGAGTTATGGAGTCGAACCAGATGAATTAGCGCGATTAACTTTTGAAAAGGTAAAGACAACTACAGCTTCAGCCTTTGAAGAGTATGCTTTAGAAAATGAAGCTTTACCTAAAGAAGGTGAGTTAAACATTATACTAGATGCTAATGAAGAAGCAGTATGCGTCACAAAAACAATTAGAGTATCTGTGGTTTCTTTTTTGGAAGTTTCCGAGGAACATGCCTATAAAGAAGGAGAAGGAGATCGTTCGTTGCATTACTGGAGAGAAGTCCACAATGCTTTTTTCAAAGATTCTTATACAAGAAAAGGTTTAACTTTTCATGATAATATTCCGGTAGTCTGTGAAGAATTCGAAGTCATTTATAAATGAATTTGACTTTGAAATTAGTGGTATACTTAAAAGCGGAATAGTTATTAATAGGAACAAGTTGAAAGGGTGCATAGTTATGATTATTAGAGAACGTGAAGCTGATTTTGTAATGATTGAACAAAAGAACCATGCTCAATTTGCTGGAGACGTGATGGCTCAATGGAAAACAACTTTATTCCAAGGAGAACAGTTAAGAAAGTCGGTCGACTATGCTATTCTTATGCATGATTATGGCTGGGAAAATCTTGATAAAAGTCCTTTTTTGAATGATAAAAAACAAGCTCCCTATTCGCTTTTTGATTTTCCAAAAGCGCCAAAAATTATATTTTATACACATGGTATTGATGAAGTTGAGAAAGTTGATGCTTATGCAGCATTGCTTTGCAGCAGACATTACATTCAGTTCTTTTTTAAAGATACATCAAAAGAATCAAAAGCTTTTCTTAAACAAGAAGAAGAAAGAAAAAAACGGATTATTTCTGCTTTGGATGAATTCGATGAAAAGTTATTTGATTTTCACTATGCTTTGTTGGCGCTTGGAGATACCTTATCTGTATTCGCCTGTGTGAACGAACCAGGAGCTACCAAAGAAACCCTTCATCCGTTCTTTAAAAAAGGACTTTCTTTATCTTCTGAACTTGGATTGAAAGAACTAACAATGATGGCAAGCTGGAGTGATGAGCACACAATCGTATTAGATGTCTTCCCTTTTGAAAAAACAGTTAATAGTAAAGTAATCCAAAAAGTCGTTCCGAAAGCAGCTATCCAAGAAAAAGGTCTATTAGATAGTTACAAAGAAACTGAATACGAGGAAGTAAGCATCAGCGTTAAATCGAAAGAAAGTTAAGTTGAAACAGCTGAAAGTTTTTATTAAATAAAATCAGCTGAAGTTGTTGACAAATAGTTAGAGAACTTGTATAGTCTTAACGGAACAACAAAAAGACTAATAAAACCACTAAAAATAAAATAATCTTATCTGAATGATAAAGTAGTCAAAGTGCTTTCCATTCCTTTTGTAGCTAACAAAGGGGTGGAGTGGGCACTTTTTTCGTGCAAAAAAATAGTAAGGAGTGAGTGAGCTTGTCATTAGAATTTGAAACAATTGCAGCTATTTCGACGCCTCCTGGTGAAGGGGCAATAGGAATTGTTAGGTTAAGCGGGGAACAAGCGATTGAAATTGCAGATCGCGTGTATAAATCTGGTTCAAAAGCACTAGCTGAACAAAAGAGTCATACTATTCACTATGGTCATATTGAAAATCCTAAAACAAATGAAGTAATTGATGAAGTCATGATATCCGTTATGCGTGAACCCAAAACGTTTACTAGAGAAGATGTTGTTGAAATCAATTGTCATGGCGGCATTACTTCAGTCAATCAAGTCTTGCAATGTGTTTTACAAAATGGAGCTCGCTTAGCTGAACCCGGTGAATTTACCAAACGGGCCTTTTTGAATGGACGAATTGATTTGTCTCAAGCAGAAGCCGTAATGGATCTGATACGTGCTAAAACGGATAGAGCTATGCATGTTGCATTAAAGCAATTGGATGGAAATTTGTCTCATTTAATTCGTAATTTACGGATGGATATACTGGATACATTAGCTTTAGTAGAAGTAAACATTGATTATCCTGAATACGATGATGTTGAAGAAATGACTTCAAAATTGTTAATTGAAAAAGCTAAACTAGTTAAAGCTTCCCTTCAACAATTGCTTGCAACGGCAAGCCAAGGGAAAATTTTAAGAGAAGGTTTAGCGACAGCAATCATTGGTCGGCCAAATGTTGGGAAATCGAGCTTGTTGAATTATCTGTTAGACGAAGAAAAAGCTATCGTTACAGATATCGCTGGGACTACGCGAGATGTTATTGAAGAGTACATCAGCGTTCGTGGAGTACCGTTGAAACTGATCGATACAGCCGGTATTCGCGAAACAGAAGATATTATTGAGCGTATTGGTGTAGAAAGAAGCCGCCAAGCCTTAAGTGATGCTGACTTAGTGTTGTTAGTATTTAATCAAAGCGAAACCTTGACACTAGAAGATGTTGCTTTAATTGAAGCAACAAAGCAACAACGTCGCATTGTGATTTTAAATAAAATGGATTTGCCAAATAAATTAGATTTAATTGAACTAGAAACATTAGTAGACCCAGAAAGTATCGTGAAGACATCTATTTTGTCTAAATCTGGTATAGATATTTTAGAAAAGAAAATAGCAGATCTTTTTTTCACTGGTCAAACAGGCGAACGAGATGCAACTTATGTATCTAATGTACGTCATATCGCGTTGTTAAATGATGCAGAAGCTGCATTAGACGAAGTTATCAGCGGAGTAGAAGTTGGTATGCCAGTTGATCTTGTTCAAATCGATATGACCCGTTGTTGGGATCTATTAGGCGAAATAACTGGAGACAGCGTCCAAGACGAACTACTGACCCAACTATTCAGCCAATTCTGCCTAGGAAAATAGGAAGGATGTGTAGCATACCGCTTAGACTTGACAGAAAAACAAGGAATTCTGTAAGGGATGTTTCATCCCTGTAAGAATTACGTTTTTTCCGAAAGTCTGGTATGCGAAACTCAACTACAGGATGTTGAAATTCCCATCTAGACACACAGCAATTTTCAAGAATTGAAAGCAAGAGCATCCCGCGCATTGCGTCAAATTTTGAAAATAGCCCAGTGTCTGGGAAGTGAAACTCAACTAAGGGATGCGAAGTTCGACGTTTAGGTTCAACTATTAGTATATGAGAAAATTAGAAGTTTAAAAAAACTGAAATGCTGGAAAGAAGGGATTGTTTAAATGAATCATTATGAAGCTGGAGATTTTGATGTAATCGTTGTTGGTGCAGGACATGCTGGATCAGAAGCTGCATTAGCAGCAGCAAGAATGGGAAGCCAAACACTTTTAATCACCATTAATTTAGATATGGTTGCTTTCATGCCGTGTAATCCGTCAATTGGGGGACCAGCTAAAGGGGTCGTAGTCCGAGAAATTGATGCTCTTGGTGGTGAAATGGGTCGCAATATTGATAAAACATATATACAAATGAGAATGTTGAATACTGGTAAAGGCCCGGCAGTTAGAGCTTTACGTGCGCAAGCAGATAAGTTTATGTATGCAAATGAAATGAAAAGAACAATTGAAGAAACCAAAAATCTTGTTTTAAGACAAGGTATTGCTGAAGAATTAATTATCGAAGATGGTATATGCAAAGGGATTATTACAAATACGGGTGCTATATACCGTTCTAAAGCAGTTGTTTTAACAGCGGGAACGTCTTCTCGTGGTCAAATCATTATTGGAGAATTAAAATATTCTTCAGGTCCAAACAATTCACAACCGTCTATTAAATTATCAGAAAGTTTACTAGAAAACGGATTTGAATTGAAACGTTTTAAAACAGGAACGCCCCCTAGAGTTAAATCATCAACCATTGATTATAGATTGACAGAAGAACAACCGGGGGATGAAAAAGCGAATCATTTTAGTTACGAAACACCAAATAGTGCTTATCTAAAAGATCAATTATCTTGTTGGTTAACGTATACGAATGAAGATACTCATCAAAAAATTCAAGATAACTTACACCGTGCACCAATGTTTACGGGAATCGTTGAAGGAGTTGGTGCGCGTTATTGCCCATCAATTGAAGATAAAGTTGTTCGTTTTAGCGATAAACCTAGACATCAATTATTTTTGGAACCAGAAGGACGCAACACTGAAGAAGTATACGTCCAAGGCTTATCAACATCGCTTCCAGAAGATGTTCAACAAGATATTATACACTCAATCGAAGGGTTAGAAAAAGCAGAAATGATGCGTACCGGTTATGCAATTGAGTACGATGTGGTCACACCGCATCAATTGCGCCCTTCTTTAGAGACAAAAGTAGTTGAAAATCTATTCACTGCTGGTCAAATGAACGGAACTTCCGGTTATGAAGAAGCAGCAGGACAAGGGATTATGGCTGGTATCAATGCAGCGCTTAAAGTCCAAGGAAGAGAACCCTTTATTATGAAACGCAGTGAAGGTTATATCGGAGTTATGATTGATGATTTAGTGACTAAAGGGACTAATGAACCTTACCGTTTATTGACATCTCGTGCAGAATACCGCTTATTATTACGTCATGATAATGCCGATTTTAGACTGACTAAAATAGGCCATCAAATAGGATTGATTTCAAATGAGCGCCATGAGGCATTTTTAATCAAAAAAGCTCAAGTTGAAAAAGAATTAGAACGCTTAGGTTCTATCCGTTTGAAGCCTACCGTAGAAATTCAAGCTTATTTAGCTGAAAAAAATCAATCACCATTAAAAGATGGTATTTTGGCTAAAGACTTCTTACGCCGACCAGAAGTTTCTTATCAAGAACTTTCAGCTTTTGTCCCACGTGATTATGAACTTCCAGCAACTGTCGAAGAACAGGTGGAAATTCAAGTGAAATACGAAGGATACATCGCTAAAGCTTCTCAAAAAGTTGATAAGTTAAAACGCATGGAAAACAAACGTATACCGGAAAATATCGATTATGCTTCTATTAATGGAATCGCTACTGAGGCTAAAGAAAAGTTGATTAAAATTCAACCTGAAACAATTGCCCAAGCTAGCCGTATTAGTGGTGTGAACCCAGCAGATATTTCAATTTTGATGGTTTATGTAGAACAAGGAAAGATTGCAAAAGTACACGTATAAGAATAATAGTCATAAAAAGACCGTACACTTAAGCTGTTGCTTAGGTTTACGGTCTTTTTGCATACGTTATTAAATTTGGTGTTTGTTTAATAGGTTTCGAACGGCATTAGCTTTCCTTAAATCACAAGTAATGATCAAATGATCTCCAACATGAATAAAAGTCTGTCCATGAGGAACGATATGTTCATTTCCTCTACGCATGGAAGATATGATGACTTCTTCAGGCCAATCTATTTCATTTATCGACTTTCCAGATAACAGACTATTTGGTTCAATAGCATGCACAAAGGAATGCGGCTTGCTAATAATGACATTGTTATCAGCAGGAAGCAGCCTTTCCAATAAACTTTCATAGATTGGTTTAACATCTAAAAAGTCTGCTGTTATATAGGCTGTCAAAGAAACAACGGCTAAGGGCATTAATTGATTCAACCCGCCAACCATCTCTGTCACTAATAAAATAGCGGTCAAGGGTGCTTTTCCGATGGCAGTAAAGTAACCAGCCATAGCAAAGAGAATAAAATGGGGCAAATATTGAGCATCCATTTGGAAATAGTTGATCATGAACTGGGCAAATAAAGCACCAAGTATGGCACCTAAAGATAGAATAGGTAAGAAAATACCTCCTGGAACACTGGCACCATAAGATACCATAGAGAAAATAAAGCGGAAAATAAATAATCCAACTAAAACAGCTAGCGATAAATTCCATTCAGTAAACCGCACGACGATCCCACTTCCACCACCAATTATTTCCGGTAGATAATAGCCAATTGGAATCACTAATAGAAGCGGAATAACTGAATTAAAGTGTACCGGAATAAAAGAAAACAATTGATAAAATTTCGGAAGGACATCCAATAAAACTTTATTGTAAAGCCAGCCCCCTATCCCTAAAAAAATCCCTAATAATGGCAAGTAGATATAATGCTGAATGGGAAGAGACGTCACGGCTCCGATATCCAATACCGGAGTCAAACCAAAAATGGTCAAAGAAACGAAATTGGCAGTAATAGCAGAAGCAAATGTCGTGATAGCAACTAAAGGAGAGAAATTGTGGTGGACTTCTTCTAAAACAAACAATAACCCTGCTATAGGCGCATTAAAAGCAGCTGCTAAACCTGCACCTGCTCCACTAGATAATAAAACATTTTCTTCTATTTCATCGCCTTTTGTTAGTTTGCTGACACCTGCTCCGATTGAAGCTCCTAATTGAATAGAAGGACCTTCTCGGCCAAGGAAAAGTCCAAATCCAATAGCTAACAATCCACTAATGAATTTTTTCCATAGAATAGACCACCAAGAAGTATAAATAACCCCTTGAACTTGACCTTCTACTTGAGGAATACCACTTCCTTTAATATTCGGTTCGCTTTTGATAAATAACCCAATAATAATAGCAACACCAATAGACACAAATACCCATGGAATCAACCACAATGGTTCTGAGTGGAAGAATTTGTACAGGTGAACAATATTTTCTAGAATAATTTCTACACCTAAACGAAATAAGCTGACAATTACCCCAGCTAACGCCCCTACTAATACTCCTTTAGTGATGTACCGGATTTGTCGATCATTAAGTTTAGTTAATAATTTGTTCATACTGTAATCTTCCTTTTTTTAAAACATATTTTCAGCGTCTATCTTCTATACTACTCTTTTTAACGGTACGGATACAGGACAATTTTTAAAACAACAGAAAACACTTTACTTTAATAGCAGAAGTAGATTATACTAAATAGCAGTTGCACTGATATAAATAGGTTTCTTAGCTCAGTTGGGAGAGCACTACCTCGACAAGGTAGGGGTCGCTGGTTCGAGCCCAGTAGAGACCATCAAAAAAAGAGACATAAATCCGTTAAGGATCTATGTCTCTTTTTCGTTTGCATAAGAATTCAAATGATTTAAGGGCTAATAGTAACCATCAGATTATTCTACTACTAAAGCCATATCTCCTTTACGCAACCAGCTAGCTTTTTCTAATAGTTTGTTCACTATTAATGTAACGGCAATAGGGACTAGGCAAGCAGTAATGATGTAAACAACAAAAGATCCAATACCTTGAGATACAAAAATATTTAGTGGGGCAATTAATGAACAAAAGCCTATTCCGGCTATAGCGCTTGGAGCTGTAAAACCAAGTGCCACAGTTGAAATGGGGGCAGCTACTGCTGCAGCAATAGTAGGCCCAATTAAAATGCGAGGATTTTTAATAATATTTGGTAATTGAACTTTTGGAGTACAAACAAATTGTGCTAAGAAACCACCAAGATTATTTTGACGAATAGAGACAAATGAAAACGCGATATACATACTAGTTGTTCCAACTAACATAGCACCACTTGAAACAGGATCCAGATTCAGTGCAATCGCAATCGCTGCTGATGAGGCTGGAGACATCAATACAAGCCCTCCCACGACTGAGATAACAACTGCACCAATAACCGGTGAATCAGCAACTGAGGCAGAAATAAGAGCACTGACTACACTTAAGAATGGAGCAATAACAAGATTTAAGTAATAGCCTGCTATGCCACCAACTAAGATTGCTGCAATGGGGATAGCCATCATATCTAAGGGTGTTTTCCCTGAAATACGCTTACCAACAAAAATAGCAATCGTAGCTGCAATCAGGCAACCAATCGGTTCACCGGTAGCAATCGTGATCACGCCATCTGCCGTAGTTTGAATAGCTCCAGCACCAATTGTTCCAGCAGCCATAGCACTAAAAATCGTCAACGTATTTCCACCTAACATAATAGCAATACCGGCCCCAATAGCAGGAGCCATTAGCATTTTAACAGTCGTTCCGATAATAACTAAGATAGTAAGACCAGTCAGATTGCCAATTGTTTCTAATAATAAGCCAATCCCAATCGTTACAAAAATAGCATTTGCGATTCCTGATGATGCTTTGAACATTCTATCTGTTAGGTATGTTTTCATTTTTTTATCTCCTCCGTATTTTTATATATCAACCATCAATCCATGTACACCTTCAAATTCTCAAACAAAAAGAGGCAAGCCTTTGTATAAAGGCTTGCCTCATCATGCCGATGATTGAGCCCTAGGTACGCAAACTAGGACTCAACTAAATGAATAGTTCGAATCCTGGGCTAAATTAATAAATTAATAATGATTAAAGATACATTCAAATGAGAATGTGAGCTAAACGATTCGACTGTAGTTTTCATGTTGAACATCTCCTTTTCATTAACTGTTTTCTGACTATTTTCAATATTCTAACAAGCTCACAAAGCAATGTCAATGAATTTTATCATTTATTTTTAATCTATTTTATCTAAATCTCATTTAACGTTAAATATTATAAAAATTTAATCCATTTATAAAATGGAAAAAAAGCTTTAAAGCATTGCACTTCCAGTCAATTTGTTATACAGTTGAAAAAGACGGATTTGTGAAACAAAAAGTGTTTCACGTTAGTAAAAAGGAGTTGAGTTTATGAATCCAGAAGAGTTTAAAAAGGCCCTTGAAGGCAAGGGAATAAAGGTAACTGAAAAGCAAATGGAACAATTTGATCAATACCTTAAACTGTTACAAGAATGGAATGAAAAAATTAATTTAACAGCAATCACCCAGAAAGAAGAAGTATACTTAAAACATTTTTATGATTCTATTACAGCTGGTTTATACGTGGATTTTAACAAAGGGGTCCAAAGCCTATGTGATGTAGGTGCAGGTGCCGGGTTTCCAAGCATCCCCCTAAAAATTATTTTTCCGCAATTGGAAGTAACAATAGTAGATTCATTAAATAAAAGAATTCAATTTCTAACATTATTAGCACAAACGTTAGAATTAAAAGGTGTTCATTTCTATCATGATCGCGCTGAAACATTTGGTCAAAATAAAAAATTTCGTGAATCATTTGATTTTGTAACGGCTAGAGCTGTTGCTCGTATGAGTGTTTTAGCAGAATTATGTTTGCCATTAGTTAAAAAAGAGGGTCTTTTTATTGCTTTGAAAGCCAGTCATACAAAAGAAGAAATGGCTGAAGGACAACAAGCGATTGCTATGCTAGGTGGAAAATTCCGTGAAGAGTTTGTTTTTGAACTTCCTCATGAAGCTGGAGAACGACACATTGTTTTGATTGATAAAAAGAAAGAAACACCAAAGAAATTCCCGAGAAAACCAGGAACGCCAAATAAGAATCCGCTATAGTAGGAACTGCGACTTATCAAACTATTTCGATTTCGATTCAACTACTTAATGAGACTGTTTTTTGATATAATAGAACCAGAGAACTTAAGGTACTGAGGGAGAGAAAAAGAATGGCGTTGTCTGATTTATTTGGTTCAGGAAAATCTAAAAAGAAAATCGAAGATGAAGAGAATTTTCTGTTAAAGGAATTGATAAGCCCAAAACAGGTCCAACAAATTGCTGTCCAACAGATTGTCCCCAATCATTTTCAGCCGAGAAAAGTATTCAATGAAGAAAAATTGGATGAGTTAGCCCGTACAATAAATACTCACGGGTTGATCCAACCTATTATTCTTAGAAAATATGAAGAAGATAAATATGAAATTATTGCGGGGGAACGTCGCTTTCGTGCTATGCAGCTTTTGGAATGGCAAGAAGTACCAGCCATCGTTCAAGAGATGTCAGATAACGAAACGGCTTCTGTAGCGTTAATTGAAAATTTGCAAAGGGAAGAATTAACGGCTATTGAAGAAGCTGAAGCCTACAAAAGGTTAATGGTATTAAATAATTTGACGCAAGAAGCATTAGCGCAACGCATTGGAAAGAGCCAATCTTTTGTTGCAAATAAATTAAGGTTATTAAAATTAGCAGAACCTATAAAGCAGGCATTGTTGAATAAGAAAGTTACAGAAAGACATGGCCGCAGTCTGTTGGCGTTATCTTCTGAAGAACAAACTGAATTATTAACGGTGATTCTTGAAAAGAAACTAACTGTTAAAGAAACAGAGCGGTTAGTTAAGCTAAAGCAATCTCAAAAAGGTGAAAATTTGGATCAACCAAAGAATCGAATTAAAAGCGTTTCTAAAGATTTTCGCTTAGCAGTAAATACGATCCATAAATCGGTTGATTTAATTAAAGAAACTGGGATGCTTATAGAAGCAAATGAGGAAAATTTAGAAGAGGTCTATCGAATTACGATTGAGATCAAAAAAGATAAGTGAATAAAGAGCGATAAATGAAGAAATTCATTTTAAACAAATGCGTAGGAGAAAAATACGCGTAATATAATTTTTCTCCTATTTTTGTACGATGCAGTTAAATCAGTGTTAGAAAGTTACTAGCGAGTATTAAACACAGATGGAGGAAAAAGGATGGCACGAATTATATCAGTCGCAAACCAAAAAGGCGGAGTTGGTAAAACAACGACTACCGTCAACTTAGGTGCTTGCCTAGCATATTTTGGAAAGAAGATCTTATTAGTTGATATTGATGCACAAGGAAATGCTACAAGTGGTTTAGGCGTAAAAAAGTCAGATGTTGAAAAAGATATTTACGATATTTTAGTAAACGAAACGCTTGTTAAAGAGGTCGTTTTGCCTTCTTCAAGAGAAAACCTGTGGGTCGTACCCGCTACGATTCAATTGGCAGGTGCAGAAATTGAGTTAACTTCACAAATGGCTAGAGAATCTAGATTGAAACAAGCGCTAGAAAAAGTAAAAGATGACTATGATTATATTTTAATCGACTGTCCCCCATCTTTAGGTCATTTGACGATAAATGCTTTTACTGCAAGCGACTCTATTTTGATCCCTGTTCAATGTGAATATTATGCTCTAGAGGGATTGAGTCAATTGCTGAATACAGTTCGACTAGTCCAAAAACATTTTAATCCTGATTTGAAAATTGAGGGTGTTTTGTTGACGATGTTAGATGCACGTACAAATCTAGGCTATGAAGTAGTTGATGAAGTGAAAAAATACTTCCGCGAAAGAGTTTATAAAACGATTATTCCACGGAATATTCGTTTATCTGAAGCCCCAAGTCATGGACTGTCAATTATTGATTACGATGCGCGTTCTAGAGGAGCAGAAGTCTATCTTGAATTAGCAAAGGAAGTGCTAGCAAATGGTTAATAAAAATAGTAAAGGGTTAGGAAGAGGAATCGATGCTCTTTTTGGAGACTATGCTGAGCTGTCAAATATCAATGCAGATAATGAACAAGTCCAACAAATTTTGTTGACGGATATCCGACCTAATCCTTACCAACCAAGAAAAACATTTGATGAAGCAGCCCTAAATGAATTAGCAGAATCAATCAAATTATCTGGTGTATTTCAACCGATCATTCTTCGTGAGTCAAAAATCAAAGGATATGAGATCATAGCTGGGGAACGCCGATTTAGAGCTTCTAAATTAGCCGGAAAAGAAACAATACCTGCCATTATCCGCGAATTTGACGAAGAAAAGATGATGGAAGTCGCTGTGTTAGAAAATTTACAAAGAGAAGACCTAACATCACTTGAAGAAGCAGAAGCGTATGAAATGATGATGAAAAAACTGAAATTAACGCAAGAGGAAGTAGCAACACGTTTAGGTAAAAGTCGACCATATATCGCTAATTATTTGCGATTATTAGGATTGCCGGATGCTGTTAAGGAAATGCTACAAAATGAAGATATTTCAATGGGTCAAGCAAGAACACTGTTGGGATTAAAAGAAAAAAAACAAATCACAAAATTAGCTAAACGGGTAGTTCGAGATCATTTGACCGTTCGTCAATTAGAGCAATTAGTGAATAAAATGAACCAACCTAAAGAAGTAGCAGAACAACCAAACAAAAATGAAAAAAAACCTTATTATATTCGTGAGAGTGAAGAACGACTAATGGATAAATTCGGTACAAGTGTGTCTATCAACGAAAAAAATCAAAAAGGAAAAATTGAAATTGAATACCTTTCTACAGATGACTTAACACGCATTTTAGATATTCTAAATATTCAATTTGATGATGAATAAGCGCCGATAGGGAGATTAGTGATGGAAAAAAAATACGATTTAAATGACATTGTTGAAATGAAAAAACCTCATCCTTGTGGGGCAAACCGTTGGCAAATCATTAGAATGGGTATGGATATACGAATCAAATGTACGCAATGCGGCCATATGGTTATGATGCCAAGAAGAGATTTTGAAAAGAAAATGAAAAAAGTTTTAGAACCAGCCGAAAAGAACGAATAAAAAACTATTAAACAAGAAAGAGTGAATTTAACTATGGCATTAACAGCAGGAATCGTAGGTTTACCAAACGTAGGTAAATCAACTTTATTTAACGCAATTACAAAAGCAGGAGCAGAAGCTGCTAATTATCCTTTTGCAACAATTGACCCCAACGTAGGAGTTGTCGAAGTACCTGATCATCGCTTAAAGCGTCTAGAAGAATTAGTTGTACCAAAGAGAACTCTTCCAACTACATTTGAATTTACCGATATTGCTGGAATTGTAAAAGGGGCAAGTAAAGGTGAAGGGCTTGGAAATAAGTTTTTAGCTAATATTCGTCAAGTGGATGCTATTTGTCATGTTGTTCGTTGTTTTGAAGATGATAATATTATTCATGTTGAAGGTAAAGTCGATCCGATCTCAGATATTGAAACAATTAATTTAGAATTGGTACTAGCTGACTTAGAATCAGTTGAAAAACGCTATGCTCGCGTTGCAAAAGTTGCACGTACAAAAGATAAAGATGCTGTTGCTGAATTAGCCGTATTGGATATGATCAAACCGGTTTTAGAAGAGGGAAAATCAGCTCGTTCAATCAAATTCAATGAAGATGAAGAAAAAATCGTTAGAAGCTTATTTTTATTAACGGCAAAACCAGTTTTGTATGTAGCAAATGTTTCTGAAGATCAAGTAGCGGATACTGAAAACGATGATCTTGTTAATCAAGTACGAAAATTTGCAGCTGAAGAAAATGCAGAAGTAAATGTGATTTGTGCAAGGATCGAAGAAGAAATCGCCGAACTTGAAGATGAAGAAAAAGAATTATTTTTAGAAGAGTTAGGTATTCAAGAATCTGGTTTAGATCAATTGATCCGATCAGCGTATAACCTTTTAGGATTAGGGACGTACTTTACTGCGGGTGTTCAAGAAGTTCGCGCATGGACTTTTAAAAAAGGGATGAAGGCTCCTCAAGCGGCTGGAGTTATCCATAGTGATTTTGAACGAGGATTCATTCGAGCAGAAACAATCGCTTATGAAGACTTTGATAAATATGGAAGTGAACAAGCCGCAAAAGAAGCTGGTCGTATGCGTTCTGAAGGAAAAGAGTACGTTGTTAATGATGGAGACGTACTATTGTTTAGATTTAATGTATAAATAACAGTTGACTAAAAAAAGTCTAGCAAGGCCTAGAAAGGGGCAGTTGATCCGTGGAAGAAACACAAGTAAATACAACTCAAGCGAAAAAAGAAGAAAATAGTGCTTTGCTTCAAAAATTAACTAAACGAAATGAACAATACATGATGAGTTTGAATAAAGCTTTAGCTGAAAAAAATATGCCTGAAGCAAAAAAAGAGGAAATATTTAATGATATGCTCCACAATTTAGTCGAACGTCAAAAATCCGGCGAAACAGCTCGTCAATTATATGGTACAGTCACTGAATGTGCTAACCAGTTAGTTGCTAAACCTGAGCAGTCTCAAACGGGCACCTCTGAGAACTGGAAAATTGCTTTAGATGGTGGTTTGATGTTAGGTGGATTGTTCTCTCTAATAACCGGTCTTTCGAGCTTATTCAGTAATGTGGAAGGATCTTCTTCACTAGGATTGATAACTACTTTATTGAACTTCGTTATAGGAGGAGTAGTCATTCTTTTGATTGCTAAAAATATGCCGGATAGAAAACAACCTAAAAAAGGTGGAATGCTTCGCTATATCCTTGTTTCAACTTTGGGTATGTTGACGTTAATGTTTGTAATGACCGGTTCAATGATGATTATTCCAGCTACTATTAATATACCAATAAACACTATTGGTAATGTAGTAATAGGTATTTTAGCTTTTGTTGCAAAATACTTTGCAAAAAGAAAATTAAATATTCGCGGTGGACTATTCTAGATTCCAGAAAATAACTAAGCAAATAAAAAATTCCAATCAACTGAATTCGTTTAGTTGTTTGGGATTTTTCTCATTTTTTTTTCATTATAGAGCGTTTAACTACGAGCGAATGGGTAGAAAAAGACCTTTAAGGATTAATTTAAACATCTGCTCTTGACTAACCTAGTTATCTCTGTTATTTTTGTAGATAAAATTATTGAACAAAGCGAAAAAAGGAGCGGATGGTTGTAATGTCTAATTGGGAAACGAAATTTGCGAAAAAAGGGTTTACATTTGATGATGTATTGTTAGTACCTGCTGAAAGCCATGTCCTACCAAATGAAGTGGATTTAAGTATTCAACTAGCTAATAATATAAAACTAAATATTCCAATCATGAGTGCTAGCATGGATACTGTAACAGACTCAAGGATGGCTATTGCAATGGCTCGTCAGGGTGGTCTAGGAGTTATTCATAAAAATATGAGTATCCAACAACAAGCAGATGAAGTTAGACAGGTAAAACGTTCTGAGAGCGGCGTTATTCTGGATCCTTTCTTTTTAACTCCCACCCATTCAGTTTCAGAAGCAGAACATTTGATGAACCGTTACCGTATCAGTGGTGTGCCAATCGTAAACACTATGGAAGAACGTATATTAGTAGGAATCTTAACGAATCGTGACTTACGTTTTGTAGCAGATTATTCTATTCCAATCGATGAAGTGATGACAAAAGAACAGTTAGTTACTGGTCCAACAGGAACTTCTTTGAAAGAAGCAGAACATATTTTACAACAACATAAAATTGAAAAATTACCAATTGTTGATAAAAATGGTCGTTTAAGTGGCTTGATAACAATTAAAGATATTGAAAAGATACTTGAATTTCCTAACGCTGCAAAAGATTCTCATGGACGTTTATTGGTTGCAGCAGCAGTTGGTATAACGAATGACACTTTTGAAAGAACACAAGCTTTGATTGATTCAGAGGTTGATGCAATCGTAGTAGATACTGCTCATGGTCATAGTGCGGGTGTGATTCGTAAAATTAAAGAAATTCGTGAAAAATTCCCAAACATTACGCTAATCGCTGGAAATGTAGCAACAGGCGAAGGGACTCGTGCTTTATATGAAGTTGGAGTTGATGTAGTAAAAGTAGGGATTGGTCCTGGATCAATTTGTACAACACGTGTAGTAGCTGGAGTTGGGGTACCACAAATAACTGCTATTTATGATGCAGCAGAGGTAGCTCGTGAATATGGCCGTGCAATCATTGCTGATGGCGGAATTAAATATTCAGGAGATATTGTAAAAGCATTAGCAGCTGGAGGACATGCGGTTATGTTAGGCAGCATGTTAGCCGGAACAGATGAGTCTCCAGGAGAATTTGAACTTTTCCAAGGTCGTCGTTTTAAAACATACCGTGGAATGGGTAGCTTAGCTGCAATGGAGCAAGGTTCAAGCGACCGTTACTTCCAAGGTACCGTGAATGAAGCAAACAAATTAGTTCCAGAAGGTATCGAAGGACGTGTCGCCTATAAAGGAGCAGTTACAGATATCGTCTTCCAAATGCTTGGAGGATTACGCTCAGGTATGGGATATGTTGGAGCAGGAAATCTAGAACAACTGCGTGAAGATACACAATTTGTTCAAATGAGTGGAGCAGGTTTACGCGAATCCCATCCACATGATGTACAAATTACAAATGAAGCACCAAATTACTCTGTTCAATAAATAGCATAAAAAACAAGCTCAATACCGTTCATATCGAACAGTATTGAGCTTATTTTTAACAAATTCTTTAGTATTTTCTGCTATGATAAGTAAAATCGGAAAAATACGTCTAAAATGAGGGAAATCATATGAAAATTTTAGTAGTCGATGACGATAAAGAAATTGTAGAACTGTTGAGTATCTATATCCAGAATGAAGGATATGAAGTAGAAAAAGCTTACAATGGGAAAGAAGCTTTAACAAAAATTAAAACGATCAAAAATATCGATCTAATGGTATTAGATGTCATGATGCCCAACATGGATGGTAATCAAGTTGTCAAAGAAGTACGTAAAGAGCTGCAATTGCCAATTCTGATGCTCAGTGCTAAAACGACAGATATTGATAAAATTAAAGGTCTAGTAACAGGAGCGGATGATTACGTAGCTAAACCGTTTAACCCTTTAGAAGTAATGGCTCGAATCAAATCTTTATTGCGTAGAAGTAGTTATGCGACTAACTCGCAAGAATTAAATAAATTAGAGGTTGGTCCATTATTGATTGAAAAAGAATCGCATGAAGTTCGAACGATCAATGGAGAATTTATCCAACTGACAGCCTTAGAATTTGGTATTTTATACTTATTAGCTAGTAACCCAAATCGTGTTTTTAGTGCAGATGAAATATTTGAACGTGTATGGCAACAGGAAAGTCTTGTATCCGCTAAAACTGTGATGGTTCATGTCAGCCACTTAAGAGATAAAATTGAAGAAGCGACTGGCGGGGAAAAAGTAATTCAAACCGTTTGGGGAGTGGGATATAAAATCGGGGAACGGTAAAATCTTCTAAGTCCATTGAAGATTGAAGAGTAGGAGTTGACTAGTTATTTGAAACTGACAAGAAAAGAAAAAAGTAAATTGATCGTTGAAGGGTTTATTACTATTGGATTAATTTTGATTTTGTACTATGCTGCTTTTGTTATTCTCAATCGTATGCTTGTTGATTTTCCGGGAATCATCCGAGGGTTTTGGTTCTTTGGCGATGCTATTATTAGCATTCGAGGCAATCAGATTATTTCACTCACGCCATTTTTTATTATTGTTTTAACCATTGTGGCAATTGCGACCATTCATTGGCGCTTAAAAAGACGGTATAAGTTGATGCAATTAAATCACATTATTAGTGAGTTGCATTATATCGCAGAAGGTCATTATGAACACCGAATCACAACAGACTTTGGTGGAGATATGGAAAAAGTAGTAGAAAGCATTCATGTTTTAGTAGATAGTACAGTGCGAGCAATGGAGGAAGAACGTCGAATCGAACAATCTAAAGACGAGTTGATTACAAATGTAAGCCACGACATACGAACACCGTTGACTTCTATTATCGGTTACTTAGGATTGATTGAAGAAAGACGTTACCAGAATGAAGAAGAATTATTGAAATACACTCATACGGCCTACACAAAAGCGAAACAGATGAAGGTTCTTGTAGAAGATTTATTTGAATACACAAAAGTCCGTCAAACGACTACACCTTTGAATTTATCTGAGTTTGACATGGTGCAATTACTAGAGCAGCTAGCAGCAGACTTTGAATTGGAAGCTGGAAAAAGACACATGGAGATTGAAGTGGTCACTTCTTATGAAGCTGTTCAAATGGAAGCTGATACTGAAAAATTGGTTCGTGTATTCAATAATCTAATTTCAAATGCTTTGAAGTATGGAAAAAATGGTAAAAAAATAGTTATCGAAGTTCAAAAAGCTGGAAAAGAAGTTATTATTTCAGTTAATAATGATGGACTACCAATTCCACAAGAATCATTGAATCAATTATTTGATCGTTTCTATCGCGTAGAGGAATCTCGGTCGCAAGAAACAGGAGGTACAGGTTTGGGATTAGCAATTGCCCAAAGCATCGTAGCCTTACATGGCGGATATATCTATGCTTCTTCGGATGCTCATCTAACTCGTTTTGTGATGCATCTACCATTGAAGCAGTTAGCTGAAAAAGAACAATAAAGGTGCTTTCAAACGAAATTGATATAAAACAACCGTCTTATATTAAATTTAACTAAAAGAAGGTTGTTTTTTTTGCTGTAGTTCGCTAACATAGAAAAAGTGTGCAGTATTTTACTGCGAAATAATTTATTAAATAATAAAACTGAAAATCAAACGAACTGAGGAGACAATAAAAACATGAATAAATTCAAAAAAATTAGTACACTTTTTGTCACAACGCTATTATTAGGAACTTTTTCTCCATTAGGTGCTACTAGCACAACTGTATCAGCAGCAACAATTGAGCAACCTGAAATAGAAGGAGCCGCTGCTTTTATTATTGAACCAACGACGGGGAAAGTCTTATTGAATCAAAATGGTGACGAGAAGTTAGGCATTGCATCAATGACTAAGATGGTTACGGAATATCTATTATTAGAGACTATTAAAAATGGCGATTTAGCTTGGGATGATCAAGTGGAAATCAGTGAGTACGCTCATAACATCAGCCAAAATTACGAATTGTCAAACGTTCCTTTGCGAGTAGACGAAACTTATTCAGTAGAAGAACTTTACCAAGCAATGGCTATTTATTCAGCAAATGGTGCTACTATTGCACTTGCTGAACACATCGCAGGAGATGAAAAAAGTTTTGTCGACATGATGCATGAAAAAGTTGAATCATGGGGCGTCACTAACTATGAATTGTACAACACCACAGGCTTATCTAATGCCGATCTACAAGGCAACATTTACCCAGGTAGCACAGAAACTAGTGAAAACGCAATGACGGCTAGAGAAATGGCGATTGTAGCTCAACGGTTGATCACTGATTTCCCTGAAGTATTAGAAACATCTAGTATTAGTGAAAAAACCTTTAGAGAAGGTACTGATGATCAAATTAAAATGCAAAACTTTAATTGGATGTTACCAGGATTGATTTATGAACGAGAAAATGTTGATGGACTAAAAACAGGAACAACTGATTTTGCTGGAGCTTCAATGACGGGTACAGCCAAAGAAGATGACATGCGCATTATTACAATTGTAATGAATGCAACTAACGGGCAACAAGATTTAGGTAAACGATTTGTTGAGACAGATAAAATGATGGATTGGGCATTTGAAAATTGGGACATGGTTCCTGCATTTGAAGAAAACCAACTAATTGAAAATATAGATCCCGTAGTTGTAGACGAGGGTAAAAAAGATGCTATTGAATTAGCTGTGAAATCGGACGTTTCGCTTTTAGTTCCTAAAAATACAGATATGGAAAATATTTCAGTAACGGTTCAATTGCAAGAAGATTTATTAAATGAATCTGATCATTTAACGGCTCCTATTGAAAAAGGAGCCGACGTAGGAACAGCTCAAGTTATCAGTGAAGGTGACGAATTAGGTTATGTAAATGGAGATAAAGGTGAAGAAATTAGCGTTGTTGCAGCTTCAACCATTGAAAAAGCTAATGTGTTTGTGCTAGCAGGTCGCTGGGTGAAGGCCTTTATAAGTGACTTGTTCTAAATAAGCAAATAAAACTACGATATAGAAGAAAGTTTACGCTAGTTCATTAACTACTATTTATGGAAAAGGCTGGGAAATCTCCCTAGCCTTTTTTTGTTGACTTAAGGAAACAGATTAGGTAAAATATAAACAATTGAATGAACAAAAACGTTAGTAATGCGAAACAGTAAATTGTATTGAATACATAAAGAGAGTCAGTGGTTGGTGAAAACTGATGGTTTAATCTTTTGAATCCATCGCATGAAGTAAACAATGAACTCAATTTTATTGATAAAATTGTTTCGGATCCAGACCGTTATCTGATTGTAAAGTGTAGGAGATTCATAGGCAATCTTCTAAATTTGGGTGGTACCGCGAACGTTGAGGCCATTTCGTCCCATAAACAAGGGGTCGGAATGGCTTTTTTTGTACAATTTATTAGGAATAACCATAAGAAAGGAAGATTGAAATGATAGATATCAAGCGTTTAAGAACAGATTTTGATGCTACTGCAAAACAGTTAGAAATACGTGGGGTTAAAAGTGAGTTGTTAGAAGATTTTATTACATTTGATGGAGAAAGACGTTCTTTAATAGTAAGAACTGAAGAATTGAAAAGTTACCGTAACGAAGTATCTGGCGCTATAGCAACATTAAAGCGCAGTAAAGAAAATGCAGATGAAAAGATAAAAG
>NZ_JQLQ01000002.1:2622500-2625711 GCF_000744285.1 Carnobacterium pleistocenium FTR1
GTCGAAAGGGAAACAGCCCAGACCACCAGCTAAGGTCCCAAAGTTTATGTTAAGTGGAAAAGGATGTGGAGTTGCTTAGACAACTAGGATGTTGGCTCAGAAGCAGCCATCATTTAAAGAGTGCGTAATAGCTCACTAGTCGAGTGACCCTGCGCCGAAAATTTACCGGGGCTAAACATAACACCGAAGCTGTGGATAGAACCATTGGTTCTATGGTAGGAGAGCGTTCTAAGGGCGTTGAAGCTAGATCGTGAGGACTAGTGGAGCGCTTAGAAGTGAGAATGCCGGTATGAGTAGCGAAAGACGGGTGAGAATCCCGTCCACCGAATGACTAAGGTTTCCTGGGGAAGGCTCGTCCTCCCAGGGTTAGTCGGACCTAAGTCGAGGCCGAATGGCGTAGACGATGGACAACAGGTTGAGATTCCTGTACCAGTTTGTTTTGTTTGAACAATGGAGGGACACAGTAGGCTAAGGAATACGTGCTGTTGGATATGCACGTCCAAGCAACAAGTTTTGAAGTGAGTCAAATGCTTGCTTCTTTAAGAACAAGTTGTGATGGGGAGGGAAATTAAGTACCGAAGTTCCCGATGTCACACTGTCAAGAAAAGCTTCTAGTTAGAAACAAACTGCCCGTACCGCAAACCGACACAGGTAGTCGAGGAGAGAATCCTAAGGTGTGCGAGAGAACTCTCGTTAAGGAACTCGGCAAAATGACCCCGTAACTTCGGGAGAAGGGGTGCTGACCAATTGGTCAGCCGCAGTGAATAGGCCCAGGCGACTGTTTATCAAAAACACAGGTCTCTGCAAAATCGTAAGATGACGTATAGGGGCTGACGCCTGCCCGGTGCTGGAAGGTTAAGAGGAAGGGTTAGCTCTAGGGCGAAGCTCAGAATTGAAGCCCCAGTAAACGGCGGCCGTAACTATAACGGTCCTAAGGTAGCGAAATTCCTTGTCGGGTAAGTTCCGACCCGCACGAAAGGCGTAACGATCTGGGCACTGTCTCAACGAGAGACTCGGTGAAATTATAGTACCTGTGAAGATGCAGGTTACCCGCGACAGGACGGAAAGACCCCATGGAGCTTTACTGCAGTTTGATATTGAGTGTTTGTACAGCTTGTACAGGATAGGTAGGAGCCAATGAAGCCAGGACGCCAGTCTTGGTGGAGGCGTTGGTGGGATACTACCCTTGCTGTATGACCACTCTAACCCACAGCCCTTATCGGGCTGGGAGACAGTGTCTGACGGGCAGTTTGACTGGGGCGGTCGCCTCCTAAAGTGTAACGGAGGCGCCCAAAGGTTCCCTCAGAATGGTTGGAAATCATTCGCAGAGTGTAAAGGCATAAGGGAGCTTGACTGCGAGACCTACAAGTCGAGCAGGGACGAAAGTCGGGCTTAGTGATCCGGTGGTTCCGTATGGAAGGGCCATCGCTCAACGGATAAAAGCTACCCTGGGGATAACAGGCTTATCTCCCCCAAGAGTCCACATCGACGGGGAGGTTTGGCACCTCGATGTCGGCTCATCGCATCCTGGGGCTGTAGTCGGTCCCAAGGGTTGGGCTGTTCGCCCATTAAAGCGGTACGCGAGCTGGGTTCAGAACGTCGTGAGACAGTTCGGTCCCTATCCGTCGCGGGCGTAGGAAATTTGAGAGGAGCTGTCCTTAGTACGAGAGGACCGGGATGGACACACCTCTGGTGTACCAGTTGTTCTGCCAAGGGCATTGCTGGGTAGCTATGTGTGGACGGGATAAACGCTGAAAGCATCTAAGCGTGAAGCCCCCCTCAAGATGAGATTTCCCATCACGTAAGTGAGTAAGACCCCTGGAGAGATGATCAGGTTGATAGGTTGGAAGTGGAAGTATAGCGATATATGGAGCGGACCAATACTAATCGGTCGAGGACTTAACCAAAGAAATAAGCGGTGTACGACGGATTCAGAACAAAAACGATTTTTACCTTATCCAGTTTTGAGAGAACAATGTTCTCTGATTGAAATTGTGTGGTGATGATGGCAAGAAGGGTCACACCTGTTCCCATGCCGAACACAGAAGTTAAGCTTCTTAGCGCCGATGGTAGTGAAGGGTTTCCCTTTGTGAGAGTAGGACGTTGCCACGCAACTAGAAAGACATCATCTTAGGATGGTGTCTTTTTTTGTTTGTAAATAAAAAAAAGACTCTTCTTTAAGGATATAAATGCGTTGAATTTAGTTTAAACAAGGTGAATTAGGTAGCTTGAAATTAATTTCTCGTGCTGCTTTTGTTCACTCTTGTTTTTTGTTATTCTTAGAGTAAAACTAAGAGTAGCAATTTTTTGAGTACTATAAAATAGCCACCCGAAAATTGTGTCACGTGAAACAATCTCAATGTATCAGAATAGGAAAAGTTGTTTATAAGTTGTGATGGAGGGATTTCATGCCAACAAAGAGTAAAATAAAAATTAAAGATAATAATCAACTGAGAGCAGAAATAGATAAATTATATGAAAAAACGGACCAAGTAGATTTGGCGAAATGGTCGTTATCTATTGCTCAGCATATACTGGATATTGTAAACATTGATTATAATTCAGTAGACGACATTGCTATTGGGTTTCAGACAAATGAATTATGGCAATGGCATAAAGCAAGCATGCATGATGTTAGACAAGCAGGATTTAAAATCCATAAACTCGCACGAGAATGTGATGATGAAATTCAGAAGACGGCATTAAGAGTCGCAGGACAGGCAGTAGGAAGTGGACACATGAGAGAGCACTCAATGGTAGCTTCAGACTATGCAATTAAGGCAATAGGATTGCTTACCTCAAAAGATAGCAATGCTATAACACGCGAACGAGAATGGCAACTTAATGAATTAAAAAAAATAGTTCAACACGAGCATTGAACTATTACTAGACTAAACCCAAACCCAAACAAATTAAATCATATCATATCTTTCTAATGTGATGGCCCTATTTAGACTTACAAATAACATTGTTGGTTCAAGTAACTGAGAGTCGATTTTCAGTTGAGCAGCCGTAACGAGCGTTGGTTCGAGTAACTGAGAACCTTCTTTCTAATTGAGTAGCTGCAACAGGCGTTGGTTCGATTAATAGAAAACCGTTAAATTTGACTCCATGACTCACTAGAACATTCTTATTGTTCGATTCTCATTTTAATTACTTACTCAAATTTTATTTGAAGGAATAGAAAAGGTCCCAAGCCATACAAGTTATT
>NZ_JQLQ01000003.1 GCF_000744285.1 Carnobacterium pleistocenium FTR1
TGCATTTGTGATAGTCCGTTGCTGCTTAACGCTGGTGTTACTACTTTGATAATGGCATCTAGATCAGCATATTTAAGACTTTTACCTTCACGCTTAAATGCCGGGTTATCTGAACTCTTTTTAGGACTTTCTACTACGTTTTGAAACTTTGCTAGAGCTGCTGCTATTTCACCAATGTTCTCACTCGTTTTCATGTTTAATTCCTCCTAATTGTTCTTTCAGAAACTCAATCCAATCTTCTTTTTTAAATCAACTGTTGTAAAATCACTTTCGAAATCTGCAGTCGATAGTTGAACACGTTCTTCGCCGTTGTTGATGTATTCCTCAACTTTTAGATAAGCACCATACTTATCTTTAATCTTGTCCGTTTTTATCTCTACTATTGCCATATACTTTCCTCCTAAATATTGATATTAATAGGGTTAACTTAATTTCTTAACCGACTGATTGGATTGCTGTCCTCTCAGTCTTTTTTTGCGCCTAATTCTTCTAACAATTTGATAAGCGTTTTTTTGAATTCTTTCATTTCATCAGAAGCCCAACCTGATTTGAATTCATCATAATAGATGCTAAAAGCGTTACTTTCTTCTTGGAAATTAATTTTGCTTGAGCGTATTTCAAGTTTTAACTGGTTTACATGTGGACTGTCATAAATAAAGACACAACCTGTTTCGGTTTATTAATGCGATGTGCTAAAAAAATTAGTTCCTCCAACTCGTTTAATTCGTATTTATTGTTATTAGATAGTTTTTTCTTTAGTCTCTTTTTCATTTTTAGTCCTCCTCTAATTAATTGGTTATAATCCTATCGTGAATAACGGTTCGCCAGTTTTGTCATCGCATATTTCAATTCCACCGATAAAACGAGCTTGTTGCTCCCAATAACCCGGTCTTTCGTAATAAGCACTTTCTGAAATTTGTTCTGCTGCTCTACTCATTATTTTCTCCTCCTTATCCAATGGTTCCCATTTCAATTCCGCCTGCTATGCCTGCTAGCAATACAACAATTCCAACAATCAACATCACTGCAATAACCGTTTTTGCTTTGTCTTTAAATTCATCAGTAATGATTAGTTTCATATCTCTCACCTCTTTTATATTCATATCCAGACAACCATTTTTCTAACGCTGCTTTACTAAAACGCCATTCTGTGCCTATTTTGCGTCCTGGAATCACTCCAATTCGTGCATATTTGTAAAGGCTTGGCTTGCTTATTTGAAGGAACTCGCAAGCTTCTTCTGTGTTTAATGCTTGTTTCGGTTTAGCCATGATAATTTTTGTCGTCATGCAATCACCCCTTTAGGTATTTTTGAACGATCCAATAAGGCGTTCTATCTTTTATCGCTTGCATGAATGAAACGTTTGTTTTGCTCAAAATAGATATAACAAGCTTCATTTCGATTAACATTTCATCTAGAAATTCATTTACATAAGTCCTAAGCTCCGCTTTATCTTGAGCAGTTAAACACTTGTCTTGCTTGCAAAGAATCATGAGAGCTTCATTTTTTCGCATTTGGCGTTCGTTTGATTCCTTAACAGAAAGCATTTCTAACACGTGTGGCGTTTCGTAATACGTTTCTGATTCCATAATCGGCAACGTGCCATAAGTTTTATTTGCCATTTGGTGTGTGAAAGTTGAATCATCTAAAATGGCTGCCATATCTGCTATTGCTCCAATTGGACTTGGTTCACTGTTGAAATATCCGCTAACTGTTGAGTGACCTTTATTAGCTTTTTTGATAGATTTAGTTGAGTGATGTTCTGTCTCTTTGCTGCCATTCTTAATTCTGCGTTTACATGTAGTGCTTCCATTTTTATCCCTCTATTCCGATTTTATTTTTTGCAGTTATAAACTTGTTAATAAAATACAATTGGCCTTTGCCAGTTACTTTTGGCGTTCTAGATATTGAGATTCGACCACTATTGTGATTGATTGCCGTTTCTTTTATTTGAAACAACTCTAGCTCCATTGATTTTTGAGTAGGCATATTGTAATCCGTGCCTTTTCGTTTGATTAGGTAACCAGTTTCTCTTAACCAGGCGAACAATCTTGTTCCACCAATCTCAATTCCATTTTGTTTTAATAGTTTTGCTAGGTCATTAATAAGGATTGACGTATCAGATGCTGCTACACTATCTGCGAATATTGCTTTGGTTTTAGTTGTGAATTTTCTAGTTCCAACTGTTGGACTTGCTTACGTTCTTGAATCCACTTCTCAGCTCGTTTGACAGGATCTTCAATCATGTATGAATCTTTAGCTTGTTCGATTAGTTGAGTTTCCATTTGATTGAAGGCTTGAATATATTTCATTTTGAAATCTAAAGCTTTCTTCCCGTTGTATCCCATCGCTAGTAGAACGAACCCATCACGATTCATAAAATAAATTTTTCTTGGCCTACCATAAGAATCTGGTTCGGAATCTTCTACAAACATCTCGGAAAAACTTCCGACATCTTCTTTTAATCTATTTATCGACTTAATTACGTCGTAATGTTCCTTTTCAAAATCAACAGCTATTTGTAAAGAAGTTGTTAGCGCTTGTCTATTTTTCATGATTACTAAATTTGACATGTTATTTTTCCTTCTTTCTATTTTTATATTTGAATGGGATAATCTCCTTTAAGGAGGTGATAATATGGATCTAAAAAATTTAGCTAAAGATAAAGCTGAGAACGTTTTGAATACTAAAGGTATTGAGATTACTTGCCCTAGTTGCAAAAATAAATTTATCGGTAAGAGTATGCTCGTTGAATGCCCGAACTGCCACAAAACGTTTGACGTAGAGTTTAAAGTTAATTAATTTTTTTCATAATTTCGATTGAAGCCAATTCGCCGCCAGCGTTTTGGCTTCTTTTAATAGTTCAACAAATTTCCTTGTTTTTTCTAACGCTTCATCAGTAATCAATACGTCTACTACTATTTTTCCATCTGACATGTTGTTTTCCTTCTTTCAATTTATATTTTTTGTTGATTTTTAAAATCGTTATTAGGGAAAATAATATTGATATTGCAGATAAAATAATTGGAATACTCATATTTGAATTCTCTCTTTAAGTTTTTTATTTCTTTTTCCAAAGGTACGAATTCTTCAACATGTACGAAGTAGACTTTATTTTTATGATTAACCACATGTAAAGTATTAGGGTTCTTTACTAAAGCTTTAAGAATCAAATTTGTAAAAAATTTCATTACGATAACCTACCTTCCTTTTTATGATTATAATTTTCAAAACCTGTTGAAATTTCATCTAGGTTACTAGTTAACTTTCCATGTCTGCCACAGCTAAAGCACATCCAAACTTTAGTTGTGGCATTTTTTGTGTAATGATCGCCTCCACATTTCGGACAATTTCCGACTAATAGATATGGTTTATCTATTTCTTTTTCCACTAAAGTCAACTTCTTTCTTTTTAGTAAGATACTTGCTGTTTTTTTACCCTCAAACTCCATAGCTTGTAGTATTTCGATTTGATTGATTGTGTTATATAATTAACTTAAGTTAGTTATCCTTATTTTTGCTACGTTTTGTATCGAACTTGATTAAAAAAATATCCGGAAATAGTTCTGTTAAATCTTTCTCGTAATATAAAGCAAATTTTTTAGCCATGTTAACACTCGGATTTCTGCTACCTTCTTCTAATTTTCTAACAGTTATTTCAGCAATTTCAAGATTTCTAGCTAACTCTTCTCTTGAAAGAGATTTAGTTTTTCGTTCTTTGATTAATCGTTCACGCATTTTTTTCACTCCTTCCTTTTGATACGTTTTGTATCTCTATGTGTTAAATATACACGATACGTTTTGTATCGTCAAGTGTTTTGTGATATTTTTTGTATCTTTTTTTGCTAAAGATACATTTCGTATCTCTTGTCTGTTATTATTGCTTTAAGGGCGGTGTTGAATATGTTAGGTAAACGTCTAAAATATTTAAGAAATGAATTAAATAAAACACAAAATGAAGTTGCCGAATCAATAAAAATTTCTAGAGCAAACTATTCTCATTTTGAAAATAATCGCAATGAACCAGATAGTGAAATACTGAATCGATTGGCTGATTATTTCGATGTTACTACCGACTATTTACTTGGTAGAAATAATATGCGTAAATCTGCAGAAGTTAAACAAGTGGAAAAAGATGATTGGGTTAGCGTTCCAGTCGTTGGAACAATTAAATGCGGTCCTGGTGGTATTATTTATGAAGATATAGAGGGTTTTACTTCTTATCCTAAATCAGACTTAGATTCAAGCCATGAATATGTTGTCTTGAATGCTACAGGTGATTCAATGATAGGTGATGGAATAAACGCAGGAGACCTTGCATTGATCCAGAAAGAACCGGATTTTGTTCAAGGTAAAATATATGCAGTTATCGTTGATTCGGAGGAAGCTACTTTAAAGAGAGTAACAAGAACAAATGATTCTGTTATTCTTTCACCTTCTAATCCTAAATATGAGCCACGTATCATTACTGGTTTAGAATTAGAAATGTTTCAAATAATTGGTAGATTGATTAACATAAAAAGAAACTATTACTAGGAGGGGTATCGTGGGTTTATTCAGTAGAAATAAAGAAGAATTGTTAACACTAGCTGATAACGAATTTAAGTTTTCAATGAGTTTTTTTAAATACATCATTAATAACAATACATTTGTAGTTCGGTTGATGAATAAAAAAGGCAAAATGACAAGTGAAGAAAGTTATAGTATGAAACAAATAGAAAAAATCGAACATAAATTAGTTGGCGGAAATCGTTACAGAATCGAAGTGAAATTGGCTAATGAGAAAAAAGCAGCCTCTACAAGAACTATCGATTACAATCGTGAAAAAGAAGGCGTTCAAGCAGATAAGTTTATTTCAATGTTAAACGATAGAATTAATTAAAATAACCAATACGAGGTGGCGAGAATATGAACGGAGTTGATGTTTTAGTTTTACATTATTTAAATGAAAAAGATGAAGATTATGAACTGAAACAAGTTTTTTGGAAAGAAAGATACAGTGCTAATACAGGAAAGATAGTTAGAAAATTAATTTCAGAAAAATATATTCAACTAGATATCGATTTAGAAAAATCATTAAACTCTTTAAAAGTTCCAGAAATAAAAGAAATTTTAAAGTTAAATGAATTAAAGCTAAATGGAAATAAAAAAGAACTGATTAATAGAATTATTGCAGAAAGTGATTCTGATACATATCAAACACTATTAAAAAAAGTTTGGCTTCCTACTGATAAAGGAAAAAAGGTATTGTCTACCACTGAATCCGTTTTTTATGCCCATAAAAAATTAGCAGGATATTTGAATGTTATAGATGTTTACAACAACATATTTGCTAACAAGGAATTAAGCAGCAAAGATATTTTAGTAAAATCAATAAACGATGTAACTGAATTTAACGGAAAAACATCATCTTACGGTGTTAATATAGGTTTTGCTTTGTGGGAATTATCAAAAGTATGTAGAAATTATGGAAATAACTACGAACAATTCACTTACCTGATAAAAAGTTGTGTAGCTAATTTCATAAATTATCGAGAAGAATATTCTTTAGAATTTTTGTTAAATGATTTCGATTATTTTGTTGATCAATACAAAATACCCAGCGCTATTATAAATGACTTAAAACTATCTTTATCATCTAATGAAAATTTTCCGGAAATGATTTCATCTTTAGTTGATTCCTTTGTTATTGATATAGAAAAAATTCATCTATTTACTTCCAAAGATGTTTATTTAATCATTTTAGCAAGCTTACAAAAAGATGATGAAACATTTTTTAAAATTTATTCAGATGTATTTAAAAGAGCTGGAGGAAAACAAAAAAATAGATCAAGAGATTTAAAACAACTTCCGTTAGACTTACAAAAGGAAAAAAGCAGTAATGTTTTTAAAAATGTTGTAAGTATTTTCAAAAGATTCAAAACTTAAAAAGTTTAGGCTTAACGGCCTTTTCTTTTTAATTCAAAAAGAACATACATTCGTATATTTAGGGTACAAACTACGATTATTGGAGGAAATGACATGATAATTAAAGACTTATCTACACTAGAATCGGATTTCTGCCGTCAAGCTACGGTTAATACCGGTTCAGTTCGTGTACGATCAATGGACATAGATATGGAGTATAGTTTGTTCGTCTACTACTTCAAAGACTACATTCACCTCTCTTTGTCTAGGTATGATGACAAAGACATTAACGAGGAAGTTTGGGAGCAATTACAAGATATGGGTATGATTTACCCTGATGTCGGTTTAACCGACGTTGAGGATATGTGGATCAATAAAGAAAAACAACAGTTACATGCAAAGTTGCATTATAAGGATGTGATAAAATGGGAAAACGGAGATTAAACGGATCCATAGAAGCTATAGAAAAAGATAAGTATAGGCTTCGCGTAACTGTAGGATATAACCCTAAAGGGAATCCAATTCGTAAAAGCAAAACAATTACTGCTAAAAGTGAAAAAAAAGCTGAAAAAATGCTGATTGATTTTATTCACTTATTAGAAAAAGATAACTATTTATCTTTTACAGAAATGAAGTTCGAAGATTTTGTTTATAAAGAATGGTATCCAAACTACGCTAAAAAAGAATACAGTTACCATACGTCTACTGGTTATAAAGAAGAATTAGAACATTACTTCATGCCCACTCTAGGATATAAAAAATTAAAAGAGATTAAGCCAATTCACTTGAAAAAAATCGTGGACGATCAAACTAGATATGACGGAAAAAAACAACCTCTATCTAGGTCTAGCCAAACAAAAAGATTTTCAGCTATTAAATCTGTTTTTAAATTTGCAAACGACTACCAATTTTTAAACAATAACCCGCTTGATAAAGTTAGTCTTGCGAAAAATAGATCTTTAGAAATAAAAGGTGTAGGTTATTATACTCTAGAAGAAATTCCTTTGTTGATTAAGGCGTTAGATAACGAACGAGAAGAACTACAATTGATTGTGCTCATCGCATTAGTAACAGGTGCACGTAGAGGTGAGATAGCTGCTTTAGAAAGCAAACATATTAATAGTCAAACTAACTCAATTACATTTGAACAAATGATCATTGACGAAAAAAGCAAAGGCGCGACATTACACCACACAACTAAAACTGGAGTTGCAAAAACTGTTTCTGTTCCTCAAGACTTAATAACTAAAATCAAGTTATTTGACGATAAACGCAAACATGACCTAGCAGCTGTTTCTATAAAGCCTAAGAGAGATTTTTTATTTTGTAATGCAAACGGAGATGCGAAGTTAGCAAGTGGGATTTCGAGGATATGGAAACGATTTTTAAAAAGAAATAACTTGAGACATATTCGATTCCATGATTTAAGACATACCAACGCCTCTTGGTTGCTCTCTCAAAATGTAAATATTAAAGTTATTCAAGAACGTTTAGGACATAGCGACATTCAAACTTCTATGAATGTCTATACTCATGTTCAAAAAGAAATGGATCAAAATGCATCTGCTACTTTCGATGCTTTTTTCAAGTAATTTTACGTTTATGCCCTTTTCCTGCCCTAAACGAAAAAAAACCACTGACATATAGCGTTATAAACGCTTATGCAACAGTGGTTTTAAGTGTTACTGACTGAATTGTGCCTCATACAATCTTTTATAAGAGCTAGAATAAACAAGAGATAATACAAGGTAACGCGCTTGATAAAAAGTGTTCTAAAATAAATATGTATGTATACGAATAAGTACGATTATGCCCTTTTCCTGCCCTAAACGTAAAAAATAAGCTATCTATTAAATAGGCAAGTCTAAACTTTAGCGAGTAGTATGATAAACTTATTCTAACATAATTAAAGTATTTAAAATAGTTTGCATATAGTATAGATACCCGACCCTCACCCCTTTCATCCAGTGAGGGTATTTTTACGCACAAAAAAAGCCACCTCAATTAAGAAGTGGCTTTTTTAACTATTTTAGTATTTAATCTTTTGTCCTACATTAATTTTATTTGCATTTTTAATACCATTTTTATCCTGCAACTTCTTGGTTGTTGAACCTACTTTTTGAGCAATTCCGCTTAATGTATCACCAGACTTAACAGTGTACGTTCCACCACTGACAGCTGCAGTTCCAGATAATTTAACGACTTGTCCAATATTTATTTTGTTAGCGTCTTTAATGTCGTTCAAACTTTGCAACGCCTTAGTAGTTGTTCCATTTTTAGCAGCAATAGTGCTTAAATTGTCTCCACTTTTGACAGTATATGTTTTACTAGATACTTTTGCAACTGGAGCTTTTAACGTTATTTTTTGACCAACGCTGATTTCGTTTTTGTTTTTAATGCCACTCCAGTTAGCTAAATTATCTACACTCACGCCACTTCTATTAGAGATTGCTGACAATGTGTCACCGGACTTAACAACGTAGCTAGCACCTGTAATCTTGTTGCTAGATTGATTTGATACAACTTGTTTAACTGGAGTTGATACTTTACTGCCCAATACTTGTTTATCAAATTTAACTAAATTGTTAGCTTCAATGATTGAAATAATTTTTGCTTGATATTGTGGATCAGTAGCATACCCAGCTTCATGAATAGCTTTAATTTGTGCTTTATAACTTGTTAATCCTAAAGCCTTTTTATAACGACTATTAACATTTAAGAACGCACCGTAATCTTTAATAGATGTTTCCCAACTTGGATAAGCTCTAAAGTTAGCAGTGATATTATATGTGATACCACCGTAAACTTCCCACGTTGCCATATTAGCAGCATTGCCACCATATGAACCTTTGATACCAAACAAGTTATTGTATTTAGTTGTTAGGCCACTTGTACCCCATGCTGATTCTAATGCAGCTTGTGCAATGGCCACAGATGGTAATACTTTATAGATGGACCACAATTGAGTAGCCCCTCCTTTTACTTTGTTAATAAAATTCTCTGTTTGTATACTCATGATTAAATTCCTCCTTTAGTTTGACTATAAGAATTAAAAGCTCCTACACTCGCCCAACCTGTTAAAAACCCTGTTAGCAAAGATTCAGCAAGTGGCAGGTTAAATACCAGTGCGATAGCTCCAAATAATACCACGCCTACCACAAGAGCAAATACAATAACCCAAATACCAGACAGTTTACTATTTTGCTTTACTACTTCTGTTATTCCAGAAACTACTACGCTTCCTCCAATTGCTGACAAAATTAATGTTGTTAAAATGCTCTCCATTAAAATCTCCTACTTTCCTATTTCTAAAATGCTTATTCGTTTATCGTGATCATTCAACTCTTCGTCATGTAGTCCAACCTTTAAGTTTAGTTGTTCCCTATCTTTCGCGCTATCAGCTAAGTTGTGGTTAAGCAGTTCGATTGATCGTGTCAAAGGCTCAACTGATCGTTTGAGTGATTCTGTATTATCTCTTTGTATTTTTTCCGCCATTCTTTTATCTGGTTCAGATACTAACTTTTTGTATATCCAGATTAACGCTCCTCCTATAATGGTAAAACTTGTAATTATTGACGTCATTTGTGTTTCTAGTCCACTCCACTCCATACCGTTCCACCTTTCTTTAAATAAATTAAATCAATATAAAAAGACCTACTCGATTGAGCAGATCTTCGTTTTTATTTATTTTCAGTTAACCGATAGCTTTGATTATTTCAAAATGAAATTTATTTATTAAAGCCTGATTTCAGAAATCCCTAGTTTTTTAACAATCTCTTGAAATCCATCTCTGCCTGACAAAAACTTACAAATATTAATAAACTCGACTTGATTAATGCCTTTTGTGTGTTCTAAATCTAATCTTATTGTGGTATTCAAATGATTTTCATATTCTTTTTCACCAGTTACATACGGAAGCAAGGCATCCTCTACCACAGTTATTTTTTCATTGGATATATAATCCCCATTTTCCAATTCAGTATTAAGAGATTGTTCTACTCCATTAAGCAAACCAAAAATATGTGAGTCACTTTGTTCACAAACCCCTTGATTTTTTTGAATTAGATATATATTTCCTAATATTTTTCCTAAAGATACTTTTGTCTCATTGTCCAAATAAAAAACCTCCTTTCTTAAAATTATAACACACATTATTAAAAGTATTTCCTTTATTTATTGGCATATTCTATTAAAAAGATGACATTAATACTTTTGTTAGATAACAATTCCTTCCTGCCGCTTGATGTTTATTAAAACTTTCTAAAGCATCTTCGTAATTATCATATTTTATTGTTTTTTCATTATAGCTACCTTGCAAAATTATTATATACACCATTACCCCTCCAAATAATTAAATGAAGTTTATTTCCAAATTTTTTTCTCTGCTATTGGACCATATGCATATTTCGATAAATCATCTCTGATTTCATTCCAAGTATTCATTATTATTTTGAAATGTTGATTTACTTTTTCATTTACCGAGTTAACAATAGCCAAGGATTCTTTTTCTAATCCCAGTACATCCATAAAGACTATTTTATGCTCTTTCAAAACAACATCAACTACTTTAAAAGCTATTTCTTCTGCAGATTTTTCGCTAAATTGATAAAAGAACGCATAGACCATATTTAGGTAAATCATTTGTCTAATAGCAGGTATAGGGTGAGAATAATTAGAAAGTTCATTTAAATTATCGATTTTTGTAGATAATAACTGAAACATAAAAACAGATGAAAATCCTGTAGTTAACGCTGAACCAGACCAAAACTCCGGATCTTTTATAAGGCTAATAGTTTTTGTAGCAGCGAAACTATCGGCATCCATTTCTAAACATTGACTAATTAAGTTTCCTTCATTCTTTGAGTTTGATTCGAAAAAAACAAAGTTTTTGTTAGTTTTGATGGAATAATCTAAATGACCATGTACAATATGTCCATATTCATGAAAAAAAAGATAGCTTACAGCATTAGCTGCGAAATGCTTAGCATTGTTTTTTCTTTCTTTTGACTTTGGATACACGCTTTCGAAATCATAATTATTGAAAAGGTCACCTATTGTATCTATATAATTATCTAATTCTGATAAATTAATATCTATATCAGGATTTTGTTCTTCGCTCGTATCTATTTCTTTAAATACATCATTCCGTGAGAACAAATAATTATAAAAATTCTTCACTATACGAATCAAACCAATATTCAAACCGATAAAATAATTATTTTTATATTTGAAAGCTATTGCATTAAAAGTATAATCATTGACTATACCTAAATATACTTCAGGATAAGATTCAGGCGATTCTTGAAGCATAACCTCATAAGAATCTTTAACTACACCCATCATATATTTCTCGAATTCATCTAACTCACCATTAAAGCTATTACCATCTAAATACTCATTAAATAACTCTTTAGTTGTTTCCAAAAAACCGCTCCCTATTATCTATTAAATTAATTATTCACATGATATAATAGGTTTAACAACAAGCTAATATACCAAGCACTCACAGGGTTCCCGCCCTATATGTGAGTGCTTTCTTTATTTTAACTATTATTTAAAACAATAACAACTTTATCTTTTGACTTCTCCCTTATCTTTTCATCTACCGCGCAGTTTGGTTCAACTAAACAGTTTTGCTTTGTAAAGATTTAGCTCTTTTTGTTGCAAGGTTTTTCCCAATCTTCATAGATGGTATCTCAATATATTTATAAGTTAAGTAAGAAAGAGAAAAAATTAAAGCATATGCTACAAAAATAACTATAATTAACGATATTTTTCCATATAATAATCTAAATACAACTAACAATATAGGTATATGAAGCATGTATAGACTATATGATAAGTTTCCTGTAAGAACTAATATCGGATTAGAAAGTCTATTTTGTATTTTTTTACTAGATAATACTAATATTATCAGCATAGAGGCTCCTATACATACGCCTAAATCAATAATACTATAACTGAAATCCATCAATATAGAGTCGGTTCCAAATAATACCCTTACTATCCATGCGTAAAATCTTGAATATAAATAGAAAGAAAAGCTATAACAGTCAATACTACTTTTTTTGTAACTGAATATTTTTTAACGGCGTTTATTAGCTCATCCTTATGTTTAGCCATCAATGCCCCAATAATAAAAAATACATATAATGAGATGTATCGAATAGACTTAAATGAGCACCATGTGACTCTTGTATATGAAACCACTCATTTAACTGACCTACTAAATAAAGCATAAAACCAATAGAAAGGGATTTCTTCCAATTATATTTTTTTATCATTATCATTATTATTGGGAAAATAATTGAAATTCTCATCTCATGAATCAATGACCAAATAACCGGATTATATGAAGTGGGATAGATACCTATACTTCCTATATATTCTAGAAATGTCTTAACATCTAGCGGCGTATCCCATTTTCTATAATACCATCCAGTAAGACCATTAATTTGTATATCTTTAAACAGAAAATATAACAAAAAAGTGAATAATATCATCAATAAATATGGGATATATATTCTAAAAAAGCGTTTAATAAGAAATTCTGAATACTCTATATCTTTTTAAAAAATGGAAGAGACATAACAAATCCACTTAAGATAAGAAAAAAATAACTCCTTCATTACCTGCATAAAATATATTAATTGGTGCAATTCTTATTAGCGTTGAAATTGGCTCTATCAGTATTAGCATTGTATGCCAAATTATTACGGAAACCGCTACTAGTCCTCGCATAGAATCTAGCTCTATGTATCTCTTCAATTTTATCACCCTATCTTATTTTTTGCATTGAGAGTACTTTACAAGTGAAGTACCCTCAATAACAAATATTATGATAACACATTAAATGATAAAAATGTCCGAGATAATAGAATTTGAAACGAACTAATATTTAATGATGGGACGAACAATCCTCTTTTCACCATCAACATTTACAACTGACTTTACCTCTGATATTTGTCCGTTTATATTTTGATAGATTTGCAAAAATATAAGTCATTTGACAAACCTTGAGTGTCTTCTTTTGCAGATATAATTGACGTTGAATCAGCAAAATTATTTGTGTCAAAACCTTGATAACTATTGCTTTTGAGAACCGCATCAGACCCTCAATAACATTAATACCAATATTTCCGTATTCTAGCTCTAACCCTGCTTCTTTTTGAGATATGAGAGTGTTATTTTCAAATAACGCCCCTTTACCACTACCTAATCGAATACCTTCACCATTAGACTTGATTGTATTTCTTCTTGCGGTGAGATTTAACGATGCTTGGAAAGCTTGCAAAGCTGACTTATATCCACCAGTCATTTCGATTACATTGTCCTCTAGTAAAATGTTACTAGCTTCTTCTCCGCCTGACCTACCATGTATTGTAAATGCACCATGTGGTTCTAATGATCCGGGGTTTGCTGTTTGTATAATCCTGTTTCTTAGTACTTCAATATTATCACAACTTCTATGAATCTGAGATGACGTCCTATGACCCATACCGCTGAAAGAATCTAACATCTTACTATTAGTAGTGCGGTCAAAAAAGCCAAAGTTTTGGTAGCCCGCATATTCACCTTCGCAAAATGAGTAAACGATATCATCGGCATCTATTGACGTAATTCCAAAACCATACGCATATCCAACCAAATCATCAGTGATATTTATCCATTCTGTACGAACCCTTTCAAATCTAACGTGTGCTGTGTTTTGAGCAATAATACCACCCATCCCCCAACCAGTGCGCAATAATTTTTTAGTATTCCAGTTAATGTAAAGTCTTGAAATAATATCTCCTGAGATAATGTTTTGGTAACAATTATTGGGCTAATGTTTGTGTCTCTAAAGTAAATTTCATCAAGAGAATATCCATCACCCAATTTTAGTTTCGTTAATCCTATTCCTGCACCTTTGAATGTTGTTCCTGAATTCACGGACAGAGTTCCTTTGATTAAAAAAGTACCTGCAGGAAATTCAATTGTATTATAATTCCCTGCAGACAAAGCTCGTCTAATTGCCGTTGTATCATCAGTTATCCCATCGCCAACAGCCCCATAGTCCATTACATTGATAGTAGCCATTATTTCACTTCCTCAATTAGAAGGTTATCAAATGAATGTTCTACAGAAGTAGAATTTAAATCAAAATTAGATCCCCATAACGACAAACGGCAAGGGTTATTAGTTAGCCAACTTAAATCTTCGTTTACGTCTAAATATAAAACATTATTTATCATCAATTTAATTGAACTTGTAGATATTTCTAAAATAAACTCTCGTACTTCTCCCATTGGAATTACAAGTCGGTCAGTTGATATTGTCGTGAAACCACCATTTTTTGATATATCACTATCGTAAATTTGATTCCTTCCCGCTATCTTTCTAACTTTAGCTCTTAAATAACCACCGTCACTACTAGTAGGATTTATATAAACGCTATATGCATCACTAACTCTACCTATATCCGGATAGTAAACGGTAGCACCAACATCCGGACTTATAGTAAAACCTGTGTTACCGGTCTGTCCCAAGTTTTTATAGTCATTTCCAAGAGTTACTTTAATTCGATATTTAACTAAGTTTTTAAAATCAAGATGTTGATTCAAAATATTATCAATTACCGTTAAACCTTGATTAACTCCTTTTGCAAGCCTGATGATACCTTTGTTATTTTTGATGATTATTTTACTTTCGTTATCATTTATTAAGTCTGTGATTACTTCGTATTTCCAGTTGAAAATTTAAAACTATTCCAACCAATACCATCTACTTCATTAAAACTTTCTGCTATCGGAAAGCGAGGAATTAGAACTAATCCTAATTCATTAATTGATAGTTCGGACGAAGAAGGTATATGACTGAATATCTTTAACTCCGTCTTTTTTTCAAGCTGAGCGGAAATTTGTGTTTCTTCTTCGGTCAATCTTTTACCTAACGTTTCATAACCTCCGCGAGCAAGTACCACCTCTGCACCAGATGGAGAAGCGGATGAAGCATCTTGCTGCACCGCTACAAAATCATCTTCTAAGGTATCTTGTCTAATTTCGATATCCGCTTGTCTGTTTCCTGTTTTACCCAGCCCTTCAGCGATATCATCACGCATTTTTCTAATTTCAGGTTCTTGTTCAACGCTTGTTTTTATTGATTAATTCTTGCACGATATTGCTCTGTTGTTTCTGCCAAAAGCCATCAGTCCTTTCTAATTTAATGTGCAAACTGTGCGGCAACTTTTCCTTCTTTTTTAAATTGAATCAACTCAATTCACTCCTTATTCTTGTGGTTCTAATGCTATCAATCTCGTTACTATGTCGTTCAAATCAACCGGACTACTAACAGTGACCAAATCTAGTTTAGTCTTGTCAGATGCGCTAAAAAGACCACTCTTGGATTGAGTAGCCTCGGTGTATTCTTCTAAATCATCTAGTTTGATTTTATCGGCGCTAGACATTAATCCGTCGCTTGTAGATGTGGCTAAACTGAACGTTGGAATTTCTTCACCTAAATCATCTATTGCTTTTTTTAGGTTTATTAAAGCTAAACTTGTACCAGTTTGATTGTCTATTTCCAAAGTAGCACTCAAACTATCATAAGATAGTTGCATTTTGTCATACTTTTTAACAACCTCGTTATTTGCAGACGTTAGTTTAACAATTGATTTTGTTTGGCTTTCTACCGTTTTTGTAGTTGAATAATATTTGCCACTCGCTTATTTGATTCTTTTTGATACTGAGACAATTTTGTTGCTTTTCTCCAAGTGTTAAATCCGGATTTCTAGGATCAATGAAATCAATCCCTATTTCTGTAATCTGGATTGGCTCGTCAATCGTCAGATATTGGATTTTCTAAATCGTGCCAGTTTCCAATTTTCAATTGATCATAACTACCGTCAATCAATGAGTAGTCAACGGATACAACGCTGTAGGTCATGCTGATTGTTTGGCTATTTAAGTCGGTTATACCTTTAGACATTAACGCTGCAGGTGTTGTGACATCGTCGTATTCTACCTTTCCTTGTATAACGCCAAATTCAGCTACTAAAGCATTATTTAAAAGATAATTCAAAACCATTATTAACAGAAGCAATTGTCATTCTAGGTTGTGCGGAGTCTTCTGTTTCTGAACCGTTACTAGCTGAAATAACATAATTAGGTGCGGTTCCATATATTATTAAATAACTTCCGACGTCTGTCCCATTTGGCAATAAACTCACTGGTATATTTAGTAAATCGTTTTGATCTTCAATCTCAACTCTTGCTACTCTTGTTCCATCACCTAAGTTATC
>NZ_JQLQ01000004.1 GCF_000744285.1 Carnobacterium pleistocenium FTR1
GTCAGCCACTTAAGAGATAAAATTGAAAGAAGCGACTGGCGGGGAAAAAAGTAATTCAAACCGTTTGGGGAGTGGGATATAAAATCGGGGAACGGTAAAATCTTCTAAGTCCATTGAAGATTGAAGAGTAGGAGTTGACTAGTTATTTGAAACTGACAAGAAAAGAAAAAAGTAAATTGATCGTTGAAGGGTTTATTACTATTGGATTAATTTTGATTTTGTACTATGCTGCTTTTGTTATTCTCAATCGTATGCTTGTTGATTTTCGGGAATCATCCGAGGGTTTTGGTTCTTTGGCGATGCTATTATTAGCATTCGAGGCAATCAGATTATTTCACTCACGCCATTTTTTATTATTGTTTTAACCATTGTGGCAATTGCGACCATTCATTGGCGCTTAAAAAGACGGTATAAGTTGATGCAATTAAATCACATTATTAGTGAGTTGCATTATATCGCAGAAGGTCATTATGAACACCGAATCACAACAGACTTTGGTGGAGATATGGAAAAAGTAGTAGAAAGCATTCATGTTTTAGTAGATAGTACAGTGCGAGCAATGGAGGAAGAACGTCGAATCGAACAATCTAAAGACGAGTTGATTACAAATGTAAGCCACGACATACGAACACCGTTGACTTCTATTATCGGTTACTTAGGATTGATTGAAGAAAGACGTTACCAGAATGAAGAAGAATTATTGAAATACACTCATACGGCCTACACAAAAGCGAAACAGATGAAGGTTCTTGTAGAAGATTTATTTGAATACACAAAAGTCCGTCAAACGACTACACCTTTGAATTTATCTGAGTTTGACATGGTGCAATTACTAGAGCAGCTAGCAGCAGACTTTGAATTGGAAGCTGGAAAAAGACACATGGAGATTGAAGTGGTCACTTCTTATGAAGCTGTTCAAATGGAAGCTGATACTGAAAAATTGGTTCGTGTATTCAATAATCTAATTTCAAATGCTTTGAAGTATGGAAAAAATGGTAAAAAAATAGTTATCGAAGTTCAAAAAGCTGGAAAAGAAGTTATTATTTCAGTTAATAATGATGGACTACCAATTCCACAAGAATCATTGAATCAATTATTTGATCGTTTCTATCGCGTAGAGGAATCTCGGTCGCAAGAAACAGGAGGTACAGGTTTGGGATTAGCAATTGCCCAAAGCATCGTAGCCTTACATGGCGGATATATCTATGCTTCTTCGGATGCTCATCTAACTCGTTTTGTGATGCATCTACCATTGAAGCAGTTAGCTGAAAAAGAACAATAAAGGTGCTTTCAAACGAAATTGATATAAAACAACCGTCTTATATTAAATTTAACTAAAAGAAGGTTGTTTTTTTTGCTGTAGTTCGCTAACATAGAAAAAGTGTGCAGTATTTTACTGCGAAATAATTTATTAAATAATAAAACTGAAAATCAAACGAACTGAGGAGACAATAAAAACATGAATAAATTCAAAAAAATTAGTACACTTTTTGTCACAACGCTATTATTAGGAACTTTTTCTCCATTAGGTGCTACTAGCACAACTGTATCAGCAGCAAACAATTGAGCAACCTGAAATAGAAGGAGCCGCTGCTTTTATTATTGAACCAACGACGGGGAAAGTCTTATTGAATCAAAATGGTGACGAGAAGTTAGGCATTGCATCAATGACTAAGATGGTTACGGAATATCTATTATTAGAGACTATTAAAAATGGCGATTTAGCTTGGGATGATCAAGTGGAAATCAGTGAGTACGCTCATAACATCAGCCAAAATTACGAATTGTCAAACGTTCCTTTGCGAGTAGACGAAACTTATTCAGTAGAAGAACTTTACCAAGCAATGGCTATTTATTCAGCAAATGGTGCTACTATTGCACTTGCTGAACACATCGCAGGAGATGAAAAAAGTTTTGTCGACATGATGCATGAAAAAGTTGAATCATGGGGCGTCACTAACTATGAATTGTACAACACCACAGGCTTATCTAATGCCGATCTACAAGGCAACATTTACCCAGGTAGCACAGAAACTAGTGGACAAACGCAATGACGGCTAGAGAAATGGCGATTGTAGCTCAACGGTTGATCACTGATTTCCCTGAAGTATTAGAAACATCTAGTATTAGTGAACAAAACCTTTAGAGAAGGTACTGATGATCAAATTAAAATGCAAAACTTTAAATTGGATGTTACCCAGGATTGATTTATGAACGAGAAAATGTTGATGGACTAAAAACAGGAACAACTGATTTTGCTGGAGCTTCAATGACGGGTACAGCCAAAGAAGATGACATGGCCATTATTACAATTGTAATGAATGCAACTAACGGGCAACAAGATTTAGGTAAACGATTTGTTGAGACAGATAAAATGATGGATTGGGCATTTGAAAATTGGGACATGGTTCCTGCATTTGAAGAAAACCAACTAATTGAAAATATAGATCCCGTAGTTGTAGACGAGGGTAAAAAAGATGCTATTGAATTAGCTGTGAAATCGGACGTTTCGCTTTTAGTTCCTAAAAATACAGATATGGAAAATATTTCAGTAACGGTTCAATTGCAAGAAGATTTATTAAATGAATCTGATCATTTAACGGCTCCTATTGAAAAAGGAGCCGACGTAGGAACAGCTCAAGTTATCAGTGAAGGTGACGAATTAGGTTATGTAAATGGAGATAAAGGTGAAGAAATTAGCGTTGTTGCAGCTTCAACCATTGAAAAAGCTAATGTGTTTGTGCTAGCAGGTCGCTGGGTGAAGGCCTTTATAAGTGACTTGTTCTAAATAAGCAAATAAAACTACGATATAGAAGAAAGTTTACGCTAGTTCATTAACTACTATTTATGGAAAAGGCTGGGAAATCTCCCTAGCCTTTTTTTGTTGACTTAAGGAAACAGATTAGGTAAAATATAAACAATTGAATGAACAAAAACGTTAGTAATGCGAAACAGTAAATTGTATTGAATACATAAAGAGAGTCAGTGGTTGGTGAAAACTGATGGTTTAATCTTTTGAATCCATCGCATGAAGTAAACAATGAACTCAATTTTATTGATAAAATTGTTTCGGATCCAGACCGTTATCTGATTGTAAAGTGTAGGAGATTCATAGGCAATCTTCTAAATTTGGGTGGTACCGCGAACGTTGAGGCCATTTCGTCCCATAAACAAGGGGTCGGAATGGCTTTTTTTGTACAATTTATTAGGAATAACCATAAGAAAGGAAGATTGAAATGATAGATATCAAGCGTTTAAGAACAGATTTTGATGCTACTGCAAAACAGTTAGAAATACGTGGGGTTAAAAGTGAGTTGTTAGAAGATTTTATTACATTTGATGGAGAAAGACGTTCTTTAATAGTAAGAACTGAAGAATTGAAAAGTTACCGTAACGAAGTATCTGGCGCTATAGCAACATTAAAGCGCAGTAAAGAAAATGCAGATGAAAAGATAAAAGAAATGCGTGAAGTTGGAGAAAAAATAAAAGAGTTAGACAAAGAATTAGCAATAATCGATGAAAAAATAGAAACGATTGCGACCGGATTGCCAAACTTGCCACACGAATCAGTTCCAGTAGGGGCAGATGAAGCAGACAATGATGAGGTTCGCAAATGGGGAACGCCTGTAAAAGTAGATTTCCAAGTAAAAGCCCATTGGGAAGTTGCTGAAGAATTGGGTATTTTAGATTTTGAACGAGGAGCTAAAGTTTCTGGAAGTCGCTTTGTTTTCTATAAAGGACTAGGTGCTAGATTAGAACGAGCAGTTTATAATTTTATGTTAGACCTGCATACAGGAGAACACGGTTATACAGAAATGATGACACCTTATTTAGTTAATAGCGATTCAATGTTCGGTACAGGTCAATTTCCTAAATTTAAAGAGGATGTCTTCCAAATTGAAGGAACAGATTTAACGTTGATTCCTACAGCAGAGGTTCCTTTAACAAACTATTACAGTAATGAAATTCTAAAAGAGGAACAGTTACCTATTTACTTTACAGCATTAAGCCCTGCATTTAGATCAGAAGCTGGGAGTGCAGGAAGAGATACGCGTGGATTGATTCGTTTACACCAATTCAATAAAGTTGAGATGGTCAAATTCAGTAAGCCTGAAACGTCTTATGAAGAATTAGAAAAAATGACAAATAATGCTGAGACAGTATTACAAAAACTTGATTTACCGTATCGAGTATTAGCATTATGCACTGGAGATATGGGATTCTCAGCAGCAAAAACATATGACTTAGAAGTATGGATCCCTGCTCAAGAAACATACCGTGAAATCAGTTCTTGCTCAAATACTGAAGCTTTTCAAGCAAGACGAGCAAAAATTCGTTACCGCAATGAAGAAACAGGTAAATTAGAATTTGTTCATACGTTAAATGGTTCTGGATTAGCAGTAGGAAGAACAATAGCAGCTATTTTAGAAAATTACCAACAAGCAGATGGTTCAGTTAAGGTTCCGACTGTGCTGATTCCATATATGGGTGGCGTAACTGAAATCCGTAAAGCAGACTAAAAAGTGAGAAATTCAAAATAATTTAAACCTATAGGGTTGAGTGCTATACTCTAATCACTAAGAATATAAGGGGGAATCGATAGTGAGTGAACAAAAATTTGAAAAAGCAACATTTGCAGGTGGGTGCTTTTGGTGCATGGTAAAACCTTTTGAAACACAATCAGGTATTGAATCGGTTGTTTCTGGTTATACAGGAGGCCACACGGTAAACCCAACTTATGAAGAAGTCTGTAGCGAAACAACTGGACACACAGAAGCAGTTCAGATTACCTTTGATCCCGAAAAATTTAGCTATAAAGATTTAGTAGAAATCTATTGGCAACAAACAGACCCAACAGATGCAGGCGGACAATTTGCAGATAGAGGCTCTTCTTATCGTCCAGTGATTTTCTATCACAATGAAGAACAAAGACAATTAGCAGAAGCATCTAAAGAAGCTTTGCAAAATAGTGGACGCTTTAAACAACCTATTGTAACTGAAATTCAGCCAGCAGAGCCATTTTATCCAGCAGAAGATTATCACCAAGGTTTTTATAAGAAAAATGCTGCTCATTATTCAAGATATAGACAAGGATCAGGAAGAGCGGGTTTTATTGAGTCGAATTGGACATCTTAATTAATCCATAAAAAGTAAAAAGAGAGAGTTTTTATTGATACTTAATAAAAACTCTCTCTTTTTATGAATAAAATACTGGTTTTTTATTCATAAAAAACATTATATTGTATATTGAAAATCTATTAAAATGAAAAATTTAAGAAGAATCGTTCGTTTTCTTTGTAAAATAATACGATTTTGAATAGATTTAAAAAACATTGTTCAGATTTGAAAATTGTTTTATTTTATTTACCAAAAAAGATTGACGAAACGCTTAAACCCTGTTATATTTATATATGTCGCTGAGACAGGTTGAAACAAACCGACACGGCGACAAAGAAAAAATCAAAAAGTTGTTGACAGACGATTTGAGACATGGTATTATATATAAGTTGTCACAAACAAACAACACACTTTAGACCTTTGAAAACTAAACAAAGTAAAACGAACAAAATGTGAGGGTGACTTAGCAGTGCTAAGTCAACAGTAACAAAATTAGTGAATAATTATTCGCTAGCAATTCAATAATGAGCTTCAAGCATCATTTTATATGAGAGTTTGATCCTGGCTCAGGACGAACGCTGGCGGCATGCCTAATACATGCAAGTCGAACGCTTTGATTTCACCGGGTGCTTGCACCCACCGAAGTCAAGGAGTGGCGGACGGGTGAGTAACACGTGGGTAACCTGCCCATAAGAGGGGGATAACATTCGGAAACGGATGCTAATACCGCATATTTCTAAACGTCACATGACGAATAGAAGAAAGGTGGCTTCGGCTACCGCTTATGGATGGACCCGCGGCGTATTAGCTAGTTGGTGAGGTAATGGCTCACCAAGGCGATGATACGTAGCCGACCTGAGAGGGTGATCGGCCACACTGGGACTGAGACACGGCCCAGACTCCTACGGGAGGCAGCAGTAGGGAATCTTCCGCAATGGACGAAAGTCTGACGGAGCAATGCCGCGTGAGTGAAGAAGGTTTTCGGATCGTAAAACTCTGTTGTTAGAGAAGAACAAGGATGAGAGTAACTGCTCATCCCCTGACGGTATCTAACCAGAAAGCCACGGCTAACTACGTGCCAGCAGCCGCGGTAATACGTAGGTGGCAAGCGTTGTCCGGATTTATTGGGCGTAAAGCGAGCGCAGGCGGTTCTTTAAGTCTGATGTGAAAGCCCCCGGCTCAACCGGGGAAGGTCATTGGAAACTGGGGAACTTGAGTGCAGAAGAGGAGAGTGGAATTCCACGTGTAGCGGTGAAATGCGTAGATATGTGGAGGAACACCAGTGGCGAAGGCGACTCTCTGGTCTGTAACTGACGCTGAGGCTCGAAAGCGTGGGGAGCAAACAGGATTAGATACCCTGGTAGTCCACGCCGTAAACGATGAGTGCTAAGTGTTGGAGGGTTTCCGCCCTTCAGTGCTGCAGCTAACGCATTAAGCACTCCGCCTGGGGAGTACGACCGCAAGGTTGAAACTCAAAGGAATTGACGGGGACCCGCACAAGCGGTGGAGCATGTGGTTTAATTCGAAGCAACGCGAAGAACCTTACCAGGTCTTGACATCCTTTGACCACCCTAGAGATAGGGCTTTCCCTTCGGGGACAAAGTGACAGGTGGTGCATGGTTGTCGTCAGCTCGTGTCGTGAGATGTTGGGTTAAGTCCCGCAACGAGCGCAACCCCTATTATTAGTTGCCAGCATTCAGTTGGGCACTCTAGTGAGACTGCCGGTGATAAACCGGAGGAAGGTGGGGATGACGTCAAATCATCATGCCCCTTATGACCTGGGCTACACACGTGCTACAATGGATGGTACAACGAGTCGCAAGGTCGCGAGGCCAAGCTAATCTCTTAAAGCCATTCTCAGTTCGGATTGCAGGCTGCAACTCGCCTGCATGAAGCCGGAATCGCTAGTAATCGCGGATCAGCACGCCGCGGTGAATACGTTCCCGGGTCTTGTACACACCGCCCGTCACACCACGAGAGTTTGTAACACCCGAAGTCGGTGAGGTAACCCTTTTGGGAGCCAGCCGCCTAAGGTGGGACAGATAATTGGGGTGAAGTCGTAACAAGGTAGCCGTATCGGAAGGTGCGGCTGGATCACCTCCTTTCTAAGGAATATAACGGAAACCCACACATTCGTCTTTACTTTGTTTAGTTTTGAGAGGTCTAATCTTCTCAAACGCTTGAATGTAAAAATTGTTCTTTGAAAACTGGATAAAGTTAAAAATCGTAATTAAGTAAGAAACCAGAAACACACCGAAAAGTTTTAAAAAAATAAGTTTTTTAAGGTTCTCATCGAAAGATGAGTATTAAACATTAACGATTAACCATAGGTTAAGTTAATAAGGGCGCACGGTGAATGCCTTGGCACTAGGAGCCGATGAAGGACGGGACTAACGCCGATATGCTTTGGGGAGCTGTAAGTGAGCTTTGATCCAAAGATTTCCGAATGGGGGAACCCAGCATCTTTGATAGGATGTTACTGCTGACTGAATACATAGGTCAGTAGAGGTAGACGCAGAGAACTGAAACATCTAAGTACCTGCAGGAAGAGAAAGAAAAATCGATTCCCTGAGTAGCGGCGAGCGAAACGGGAATAGCCCAAACCAGAAAGCTTGCTTTCTGGGGTTGTAGGACTGAACATATAGAGTCATAAATGAAGTTGGTAGGAGAAGCGACCTGGAAAGGTCTGCCGAAGAAGGTAAAAGCCCTGTAACCGAAACCAATTTCACTCTGATCAGTATCCTGAGTACGGCGGAACACGAGAAATTCCGTCGGAATCCGGGAGGACCATCTCCCAAGGCTAAATACTCCCTAGTGACCGATAGTGAACCAGTACCGTGAGGGAAAGGTGAAAAGAACCTCGGAAGAGGAGTGAAATAGCCCCTGAAACCGTGTGCCTACAAATAGTTAAAGCCCGTTAATGGGTGATAGCGTGCCTTTTGTAGAATGAACCGGCGAGTTACGATCACATGCGAGGTTAAGTTGATGAGACGGAGCCGTAGCGAAAGCGAGTCTGAATAGGGCGAATGAGTATGTGGTCGTAGACCCGAAACCAAGTGATCTACCCATGTCCAGGTTGAAGGTGCGGTAATACGCACTGGAGGACCGAACCCACGTATGTTGAAAAATGCGGGGATGAGGTGTGGGTAGCGGAGAAATTCCAATCGAACTTGGAGATAGCTGGTTCTCTCCGAAATAGCTTTAGGGCTAGCCTCGGAATTAGAATCATGGAGGTAGAGCAACTGTTTGGACTAGGGGCCCTTCTAGGGTTACCGAATTCAGATAAACTCCGAATGCCATTGATTTATATCCGGGAGTCAGACTGCGAGTGATAAGATCCGTAGTCGAAAGGGAAACAGCCCAGACCACCAGCTAAGGTCCCAAAGTTTATGTTAAGTGGAAAAGGATGTGGAGTTGCTTAGACAACTAGGATGTTGGCTCAGAAGCAGCCATCATTTAAAGAGTGCGTAATAGCTCACTAGTCGAGTGACCCTGCGCCGAAAATTTACCGGGGCTAAACATAACACCGAAGCTGTGGATAGAACCATTGGTTCTATGGTAGGAGAGCGTTCTAAGGGCGTTGAAGCTAGATCGTGAGGACTAGTGGAGCGCTTAGAAGTGAGAATGCCGGTATGAGTAGCGAAAGACGGGTGAGAATCCCGTCCACCGAATGACTAAGGTTTCCTGGGGAAGGCTCGTCCTCCCAGGGTTAGTCGGGACCTAAGTCGAGGCCGAATGGCGTAGACGATGGACAACAGGTTGAGATTCCTGTACCAGTTTGTTTTGTTTGAACAATGGAGGGACACAGTAGGCTAAGAATACGTGCTGGTTGGATATGCACGTCCAAGCAACAAGTTTTGAAGTGAGTCAAATGCTTGCTTCTTTAAGAACAAGTTGTGATGGGGAGGGAAATTAAGTACCGAAGTTCCCGATGTCACACTGTCAAGAAAAGCTTCTAGTTAGAAACAAACTGCCGTACCGCAAACCGACACAGGTAGTCGAGGAGAGAATCCTAAGGTGTGCGAGAGAACTCTCGTTAAGGAACTCGGCAAAATGACCCCGTAACTTCGGGAGAAGGGGTGCTGACCAATTGGTCAGCCGCAGTGAATAGGCCCAGGCGACTGTTTATCAAAAACACAGGTCTCTGCAAAATCGTAAGATGACGTATAGGGGCTGACGCCTGCCCGGTGCTGGAAGGTTAAGAGGAAGGGTTAGCTCTCGGGCGAAGCTCAGAATTGAAGCCCCAGTAAACGGCGGCCGTAACTATAACGGTCCTAAGGTAGCGAAATTCCTTGTCGGGTAAGTTCCGACCCGCACGAAAGGCGTAACGATCTGGGCACTGTCTCAACGAGAGACTCGGTGAAATTATAGTACCTGTGAAGATGCAGGTTACCCGCGACAGGACGGAAAGACCCCATGGAGCTTTTACTGCAGTTTGATATTGAGTGTTTGTACAGCTTGTACAGGATAGGTAGGAGCCAATGAAGCCAGGACGCCAGTCTTGGTGGAGGCGTTGGTGGGATACTACCCTTGCTGTATGACCACTCTAACCCACAGCCCTTATCGGGCTGGGAGACAGTGTCTGACGGGCAGTTTGACTGGGGCGGTCGCCTCCTAAAGTGTAACGGAGGCGCCCAAAGGTTCCCTCAGAATGGTTGGAAATCATTCGCAGAGTGTAAAGGCATAAGGGAGCTTGACTGCGAGACCTACAAGTCGAGCAGGGACGAAAGTCGGGCTTAGTGATCCGGTGGTTCCGTATGGAAGGCCATCGCTCAAACGGATAAAAGCTACCCTGGGATAACAGGCTTATCTCCCCCAAGAGTCCACATCGACGGGAGGTTGCACCTCGAATGTCGGCTCATCGCATCCTGGGGCTGTAGTCGGTCCCAAGGGTTGGGCTGTTCGCCCATTAAAGCGGTACGCGAGCTGGTTCAGAACGTCGTGAGACAGTTCGGTCCCTATCCGTCGCGGGCGTAGGAAATTTGAGAGGAGCTGTCCTTAGTACGAGAGGACCGGGATGGACACACCTCTGGTGTACCAGTTGTTCTGCCAAGGGCATTGCTGGGTAGCTATGTGTGGACGGGATAAACGCTGAAAGCATCTAAGCGTGAAGCCCCCCTCAAGATGAGATTTCCCATCACGTAAGTGGAGTAAGACCCCTGAGAGATGATCAGGTTGATAGGTTGGAAGTGGAAGTATAGCGATATATGGAGCGGACCAATACTAATCGGTCGAGGACTTAACCAAAGAAATAACCGGTGTACGACGGATTCAGAAACAAAAACGATTTTTACCTTATCCAGTTTTGAGAGAACAATGTTCTCTGATTGAAATTGTGTGGTGATGATGGCAAGAAGGTCACACCTGTTCCCATGCCGAACACAGAAGTTAAGCTTCTTAGCGCCGATGGTAGTGAAGGGTTTCCCTTTGTGAGAGTAGGACGTTGCCACGCAACTAGAAAGACATCATCTTCGGATGGTGTCTTTTTTTACAGTTTTTAAAAGAAATATTTTTGGAGGAATAG